>CAKUNY010000183.1 GCA_934668605.1 uncultured Oscillospiraceae bacterium
CTATGAAAAACCAAAGAACTATGCAACTTGCAGCCGCCGTATCGGCAGGGGCTTTAAGCCTGAGCCTGGCGGCCGCACCCCTGCCGGCGGCTGCCGCCGCACCATTGCCGCCAAACGCCGGCGAAATTGTGTCACCGTTATATGCAATAATCACATCTATGGATCAAGAGTTAAATCTTCTTTCTGGCGGTGTCATGAGTTGCTACGGAGGCACAACTGTTACCGCATTCTATTCTGCAAAAACCATTGTGGAATTGCAGCAGAATAACGGCGGATGGAAAACCATTAAAACCTGGGTCAAAACCGGCGGCACAGCGGCCGAGATTGACGAAACGCAAGCCGTTGCCAAGGGGTACGATTATCGCCTGTTGGTAACGCACTCTGCCTATAACGCAAACGGCACCTTGGCAGAAATTAAACAGCTGCCCAGCAATACCGTTCCTTATAAATAAATAAGTAAACCGTTTTGTACACAACATGCAAGGGAGTGATTCCGTTGGGCTATTCAAAATCGAGTTAATTTTTCCATACACTGTGCATGCCCATAGTTTTCCATATTCAATAATCATTAAAAAATTTAAATTTTGAAAGGATATTTCTACCAATGAGAAATTACCTAAGAAAAGCACTGGCCATTTTAATGGCAGCCACCATGGCTGCACCGACCACGGCATTGGCTGTCGATTTACAGCCGGCCGAAGATCTCTCGCGCTGGAACGAAACAATGGTTACAGCCAACACCGCCGACCACCTTTACACTAATTTCCCGGTACAGGTGGATAACCGTGTTGACAACGCAGGCAATTTAACACTCACCTTTCAATACTTAAAAACGCTTGGGGCAAATGCAGAAGCACGCCTAAGCATATATGACTTTAACACACAGGAGGAGCTTTTTAATGAAGCTTTTTCGGACTATGGCTTTATAAAATGGGAAGAAGCCGGTCTTGAAAAAACCTATGCCGTTGTGGTGACCGAAACCTTTGGTACCGAAGTAAACCGTTACGGCGTTGTTTTGCAAACCCAAAACCAAACAACGGATTTTCCTGTTAACTTAACCTTAAACGGTATCCCCACCGCCGGTGGTAACGGCATTGCAGATGAAATTATGCTGCTTGAAGCCGGTTTTACCGTCAGCTGTGAGCATGGCGAAGAAGAAGAGTGTACCGATGCCTGCACCCTGGCACATTACATTCGGCATATTCCCGAAAGTGAATTTGCAACCTTTTACGGCACTTTGGCGCCCAACAAGCTGTACGAAGTGCAGGTAAATGCCGAATTAGAGGGCGTAACCAAAAATTACAGGGGCTTTATTTCCACCTATCCGGGCGAGGCCGAGTTGGGTGTGTTCCGTCCCGGTTATGCATTGTATCAAATGTCGATGGAAGAGCTGGAAACCAAAATGCAAAACGGCGATATGCGTTTTGATGAAGACCCGGACGATGAAATAATCGAAATAAACGGTAACGCCACTGGCTTTGATGATTTATTTGTTTACGAAATGTATGAAACACGTTTCGGCACATTAAGCAGCAGCCAAAAAAAGTTTTACATTAAATGGGTAGTGCCGGAGGATGGCGACTATCAAATCGAAACCATCGGTAACGTAAATACCATGATGCTTGTATACAACAGACCCGATGAATCTGCCAACCATTCTGTCCATCGTGACGGTGGAACCGGCGGAAACGTTAAATACACAACCACCACTTTAGCCGGTAATGTCAATTATTTTGTCATTCAAAAAGAGGGAACCGGCTCTTACGGTGAGTTTGGTTTTAAAATTACGCCGCTGGATTACAGCCGTGATGACACACAAACAAACTTTATTGATATTGCCGAAGCCAATTATAAAGCAGGCGGCGCACTGCAAGACAGCAACGAAAACGCAAATCAGACCATTGATTATAAGGGAGATATTGACATTTTTGCATTAAAGGGTTATACTGGTAGATGTAGAATGGAATTACAGCCGTTAGATTCGGATGTTATGGTTGATGTTTACACCGTAGCAGGGCAACATGCCAGCGGCCGTGATATGCTTTGGCTGGCAACTACATACAGTGCAGAGTATGATGCAAATAATGAAGATGAAGAGGAAGATAGAAGAGGTGCTTATATAACAGATGTTACCGGCCTTTCCAATGCTTGCACCTACTTTTTTGTAACAAAGACCGACAAATCTGTTGATGTAACAAGCATTTGCCGCTATAACTTTAATTTTTACCCGGCCAATTACCGTGATGCGCTGGAACGAGGCAACGGAACCATAGGGCACAACAACGGTCCCACATATGCTTCGCCGCTGACGATAGGGGAAAATATTGAAGCCACCATTTCTATGAACGATGCAGATTGGTTTACATTTAATGTAACCGAAGTTGGCCGTCTGTCGGCAACCATGACCAAAACAAGGGATGGCAACTTATATAACATGGCATTGTATCACGAAGACGGAATCGAACTCGACAGAGAAGCTAACACATGGACGCTCGGAACACCGCTGGCAACAGGCATAGCCAATAGTGAGACGAATCCAACTTCGAAAACGCTTTCGTATAACTTTACACTTGACCAACCAAGCAGTACATATTACTTATACATTTCCCGTCCAAACAACAACACATATGACGCACATCCCTACACAGGTACTTATACTTTGTCAACCGAAATGGCGCCCGTTTGCGCGGCACAGCTCAGCGGCAATGTAGCCTTAACGCACACCATCGGCACCACCATAACAAGCTTGGACGCTATGTTGAACACCGTTATGGAAAAGCTGACCTGCACCGAAAACAATACCGTCATTCCGTCAGCCACGGCTAAGGCAAATGTAACCCTGCTTTATAACAATGCAGCCCTAACCCCGGAAATTGTAAACGGCCTGTCTGCCGGTACATACACGCTGACGGCACAGTACAAGGATGTTGCAGCCACCGGCGGCACCATAACATTAACAGTTAGCGAAGCTGCCAGCGATGATAAAATTGAACTGACAGGTATTACCAAAGTGAGAGCCACTGCATCTTTTCTGGACTGGGCGGCGGCTGCCAAAACAGTTGCCGATGCAAGGCTGGTACGCGAGAGTCAGACAGCATCTACCCTCACCGTTGTCGCAATAGCGCGTGCCATTAAGGGCAACGACTTTCGCACTCGCGGCACAGCCGCCGAAACAGCCTACGCCGCAAACTATGTTTACTGCAACGACCAAGACTCTATGAATTTTATAGATGATACGGTTTCTATCAGTAGTGCCGAAGGCCTTGTGTATAACAATTTAGCAGGTGGTACAGCCATGATTATACAGCTGACCTCAGCCACCACGCCGAGTGATATGTCCCTGGCTCGTTACCTGGTGGTATGCGGCATTAATCGAACAACCCATCAGTACCAAATTATAGATCCGCTTTCGGCTGATGCCGGCGCTGTTTGGGTCGATGACACCTTGCTCCTCAACGGCGGTTATGACGGCAACTCTGATTTGCGCTTTACGGGTACCATTATTGAACTTTATTAACATCCCTCACCTTGCCCGGCCTGCCGGTCGGGCAAGGCTTTCCGTTTAAATCACCGCAAAGCGGCCGCAGCGCCGCTGCATAACAAAATTGTTTACAATTGCAAAATAAAAGTGGCAGGGGCGGAGCTTTGCTCCACCCGAATGTGCTTTTTTTGCAATTGACAAAAAAATATAAAAAGTGATGTATAAGGAGGTTTTTTTATGAAAAAAACA
>CAKUNY010000184.1 GCA_934668605.1 uncultured Oscillospiraceae bacterium
GCATCGTGGGCTCGGTGTTTGCAAGGGACATGATGCAGTTTCGGATATCGCCCGGCGGCAGCATGCCAAGGTCTTCTCGCAGCATCCCCGAGCCGCCGCCGTCGTCGGCAACGGTGACGATGGCCGTAATATATTTGGTGTAGCGCTTGAGCCCGCGCAGCATGGCAGACAGGCCGTGCCCGCCTCCAATGGCGACAATGCGCGCCATGCGCTTTTTGGGTTCGTATAATCGGACGTTTTCCAGCTCCGCCACGCGCTCACCCCCTGTTCCGGCTCATGTCGCGGTGCGTCAGGTTCGCCACATAGCCGCGCTTGGAAATGAAATCGCAGAGCTCCTTCGCGATGCAGGACGACCTGTGCTGGCCTCCCGTGCAGCCGACGGCGATGACAAGATCGGTCTTCCCCTCGTCCACGTAATTTGGCAGTAGAAACGCCAGCAAATCCTCGGTTTTCTCGAGAAAATCCTTCGTCTGCTGGTACTGGAAGATGAAATTCCGCACCGGCTCATCGAGCCCTGTAAGCGCTTTGAGTTCCGGGATATAGTAGGGATTCGGAAGGAACCGCACATCGAAAACCAAGTCCGCATCCAGCGGCAGGCCGTATTTAAAACCGAACGACAGAACCGTCACGTGCATCGCCCGTTCGCGCACGCCGCCCGCGACAAGGTCAATGAGCTTTCCGCGGAGCTTCCCGGTTGAAAGATTCGTCGTGTCGATAATCGCACTGGCGCGTGTCCGGACGGGCTCTAACAACTGCCGCTCGCGCTCGACGGCCTGCAAAACAGGCGTACCGTCGCGCATCAAGGGGTGCAGGCGGCGCGTCTCTTTAAAGCGCTTGATGATGACCTCGGTGCTGGCCTCGATGAAGAAAATCGCATACTCCAGGTGCATTTCATCGAGTTTGTCGAGCGACTGAAAAAGAGAGTCAAACGTCATACTGCTGCGCACATCCGTCACCAGCGCGACCTTTTCATACCGCCCCTTCGTTGCAAGACACAAACTCGCAAACTGCGGGATCATCTCCGCCGGCATGTTATCCACACAGTAAAAGCCGAGGTCTTCCAGGTCAGACGCGGCTCTGCTCTTGCCTGCGCCGGAAAGCCCCGAAATAATGATAAATTGCATGGTATCCTCCTACCAGATACGAACCTCCGGCTGTAAGAAATAGCCGGACGTTTCTGAAACCTTCTTCTGTACCAGTTCGATCAGCGCCTTCACGTCCCGCGCCGTCGCGCCGCCGGTGTTTACGACAAAGCCCGCGTGCTTTTCCGACACGCACGCGCCGCCGACAAATACGCCCTTGAGATTCGCCTGCTGAATCAGCGCCCCCGCATATGCGCCCTCCGGCCGCTTGAACGTGCTGCCCGCCGAGGGGAGCTCCAGCGGCTGCGACGCACGGCGCTTTTCCATGAGCTCCTGCATGCGCGCGGAAATTTCCTCTTTGTCTCCGGGATCAAGCTGAAACACCGTTTTTACGATGATCGCGGGGAAATTTTCAAACGCGCTTGTGCGGTAGGCAAACCCCTGCGCCTCCCCCGCAAATACGCGCGTCTCGCCGTCCATCGTGAGAACCGTCGTCTCCATGGCAACCTGCTTCATCTCCCCGCCGTAAGCGCCCGCGTTCATGTAAATCCCGCCGCCGACCGTGCCGGGAATGCCGTGCGCAAATTCAAGGCCCGTAAGCGAGAGATTTCGCGCGAAGACCGCCGTTTTGGAAAGCGTCTCCCCGGCAAAAGCTTCGATTTTCCCATCGCCGAGATCGCGCAGCCCTGTCAGCGCGTCCTTCGTACAGATCACGACCTCCCGAAGCCCTTCATCCGGGGCGAGCACATTCGTTCCCGCGCCGAGGATCCGGGGCGAAATTCCGCGCGCCGCGAGAAACCGCAAAAGCTTCGACAGTTCATCGACCGTTGCGGGCTGCGCAAAAATAGCCGCAGGACCGCCGATGCGGAACGACGTGTGCCGCGCGAGCGGCTCTTCCTCAAGTATTTTCAAATCCGGCATTGTCTGACGGATCTCGTTTGAAAGTTCCTTCCAGTCGATCATAAACGCCTCCGGGTGTACAATTTTTCAGTTTCTATCATACCACAAAGCCGCGCGAAAGGAAACAGCAAAAATGCCGCACGGAAAAATAATCCATGCGGCACCTTATATTAGCCTCGCAGAGTTTCGCCCCGCAGTGCGAAATAAAATCAAAATCATGTTATCCGGCGGCTTCGCTGACCGGACAGGACAGCCGTTAGCGGTTTTACCGCTTACGGATGTCGCGTGCCCCTTGCGGGTAAACATACTGCTCGCCTCGCAAGTGTGGAATTTTGCGCTCTTATACCAAATCGGAACCAACGGTTCTGATTTGGGGAGGAGAAGCAACGGAATGTATGAACTCTGCCGCTTGCGGCGGAGTGAAGGATATGGAGTTTGCTTCGACGAGCGCGCAGTCGAGGCGCAATTCCCTTTTATCGAAATAGCGCCAACTATTTCGATAAATTCAGTCGTCTTTGTTCGCGAAGAATTTACCCATCTGCTCGGTGAACTCGAGCGCAGCGTTGTAGCCCATGCGCTTCTGGCGATTGTTGATGGCCGCAACCTCGAAGATGACGGCAAGGTTCCGCCCGGGCGTGATCGGGATGGTAATGGACGGGACCTTTACGTCGAGAATTTCAGTGTACTGCGTCTCAATGCCAAGCCGATCATACGCCTCTCCATCGCGCCAGGGAACCATGTTGATGATGAGGTCAATGTTGCAGCTGTCCTTGACCGCGCCCATACCGAAGAGCTTGGCGACGTTGATAACGCCGATGCCGCGCAGCTCGATATAGTGCCGCAGCACCTCCGGCGCGTTGCCGACGAGCTGTCTGGACGATACCTTGCGGATTTCGACCGCGTCGTCCGCGATCAGGCGGTGTCCGCGCTTGACAAGCTCGATGGCCGTCTCGCTCTTGCCGATGCCGCTGTCGCCGTTGATGAGAATGCCCTCGCCCGAAATCTCCACCAGAACGCCGTGGCGCGTGACGCGCGGTGCGAGCGCCTGCTTAAGGTAGGTAATGAGGCTTGAGACGACGTAGGACGTGGCCGCATGGGAGCCCAGCACCGTCACATCGTATTTTTTCGCCATCTCCAGACACTCCGGCAGCGGCTCGTAGCCTCTGGCAATCATGAGCACCGGAATTTTATAGGACAAGAAGCGGTCAAAGATCACCGTCCGCTCCTCGTGGGAGAGCTTTTGCAGATACGCCATCTCCACCGTGCCGCAGACGTAGATGCGCATCGGCTCAAAATGATCGAAAAAGCCCGCCAGATGAAGCCCCGGGCGGCTCACATCGTCGACCGTGACGTGGATTTTTTCGTAGTCTGAGGATTTGTAGAAAAAGTTCAGATCAAACTCGCTCACGAGCTCTGACAGGGGGACAGAATACGTCGACGCCATCGCCGGTTCCTCTCTTTCCGGTTCCGCGCGCATACTGCCGGTAGACGCACAGACAAACCACAATAACTAGTGCTTGTATTATAGCGAATCCGCCTCGTTTTGGCAACCTCGAAATACGCATGGCGGGCAGCAAGAAATTTTTTCATTTTTCTCGGAAATTTTGCTTGCATTTTTGAAAGACTTCTGCTATTATATTTGTCGGCGCTTTAAGGCGTTGTTACTTGATTTTCCAATGGCAAGGAGGTGCAACTGATGGCAAAGTGCGATATCTGCGGCAAGGGCGTTACGTTCGGCATTAA
>CAKUNY010000185.1 GCA_934668605.1 uncultured Oscillospiraceae bacterium
AGATGCACAGTTCCGTGCAACGGAAAGACTCCGGCAATAAAAAAAGGCAAGTCCTATAAGGACTTGCCCTTTGGTCCCCCGACCGATTGTAAATCCGAACTTTCAATATCGGCAAAATCAATCCTTGTCTCACCCTCTTTGTAGTTGAATGTGATAAGGATATAATCGTCAAAAATGGTAACGGCGTTTACAAAGCTGTCAATCAACCTCCTGCGGGCGTCCAGCTTGCTTGTGTCCAGCGAGCGGAAACGGCAGACGAAATAAACAACATCCTCACGGCTCACGGCCGGGTGTTTCATTTCCTCTTGGATGATTTGAAGCTCAATGTCCTTTTTCCGTTCTTCCAGTTCATCAAGCCGCTGCTTGGTGGAAGCATTGACAATCCCCATCTGAATAGCGTTGAGCATATTGGTGATGCCGCTCTCGGCTTCTTCCAACTGCTTGCGGAGGGCGGGGAGTACGCTGCTTTCCCGGCTTTGAATGTCCATCACGGCATCCGCCACATACTCCACAAAATTATCGTCCATGATTTTTGCCATGACCGCATTGACAACGGTGTTTTCCAACGGCAGCTTTCGGACGGTCTTGTGCTTGGCGTCACAGGCACGGTGTTTCTTGGTATTCACACAGCGGTAATAATGGTACTTCCGGCCCTTGCTGGAGCTTGTTCCGCTTTCGCCTACCATCATAGCCCCGCAAGTGCCGCAAAACAGCTTTGTTGTCAAAAGATAATCGTCCTCGGCTTTGTGCCGTGCCGGGGCTTTCCGGTTTACTGCAAGCCGCTGCTGTACCCGGTCAAACAGGTCTTGCGGGACAATGGCGGGAATCCCATCGGGCGTGACGATATGGCGGTAGCTGTACTCTCCGATGTACTTCCGGTTTTTCAGTAGGCGGGCCATGAAATTAAGGTCGATTTTCTTTCCCCGCACCGTGGTAACGCCTCGTTCACTCATATATGCAACGATTTCTTTCATCGTTGCACCCTTGTCATACATGGTGAACATTTCCAGCACAGCGGGGGCGGTGCGCGGGTCGATCTGATACTGCATATCCTTGTCGATGATATATCCGAAAGTCGGCGTACCACCGTTGTACTTGCATTTCAAGGCGTTCTCCGTATGGCCCCGTATGACCTTTTCGGACAGCTCGGCAGAGTAGTATTCCGCCATGCCCTCCAACATACTTTCAAGAATGATGCCCTCCGGCCCGTCTGAAATGTTCTCGGTGGCAGACAGCACCTTGACGCCGTACTTGCGAAGCTGGGCCTTGTAGTGGGCGCTGTCATAGCGGTTACGGGCGAAGCGGTCTAACTTCCAGACGATGATAACATCGAAAAGGCCCTTTGCGCTGTCCTTAATCATTCGCTGGAAGTCCGGGCGATGGTCAGTCTTGGCAGACATGGCGCGGTCAATATATGTCCGCAGAATGGTAATATCATTTTTCTTACAGTAGGCCGTGCATTCCCGAAGCTGGCCCTCTATGCTTTCTTCCCGCTGGTTGTCGCTGGAATAGCGGGCATAAATCACAGCTTTCATGTCTTTTCCTGTCCCTCCTCCATGATGCGGAATAATGCCTCCTTCAGACGCTTATTGACTGGTGCTTGCGGGTCAAAGCACATTTCGATAAACTCCCGCAACTCTTGATTTTGAATGTTCTTGCCTTTCAGCCGCTCCGGCTGGTAGTCGTACAGCTTGCCCCGCGGCTCGTCTGTGCGGCAATAGAGATAATCCATCGACACATCGAAGTAATCCGCATATTTCAAAAAGACCTCCGGGGAGGGCGTGGATTGCCCTGTTTCGTATCGGTTGATACGAGATTGCTGAACACCCAAAATCCCCGCCATTTGTACTTGTGTCAGCCGAACGCCCTCCCGCAAGGCCCGCAGCCGCTTTCCGATTTGCTCCATGCTTATCACTCCTTTGAAATTAGAATATCACAGATAGAGATATTTGTAAATAGCATTTAGCAGAATGGTATTGAAAACAAATCCATTCAGTAGTACCATATCGTTTATAGAATTGGAATTCTATTTTAAGAATAGGAGAGTCTAACCATGAAAAAGGCCATGAAAACCGTATTCAATAGACTTTTTGCTAAAAAACAGGGAAATTATCCTTATGCCGAATGGGATAAGCCCAATTTTAAGATTCCCGATGAATTAAAACTTAGCGAAACGAGTTCGTTAGGCGACGCACTCTATGTTTTTTACGAAGCAGGTGGCTATGACTTTTTTGAAGTTGTTGACACAGACCAATATGCACCAAACTGGCTGGACTTTGTTGGAAATCTTTATAGTTCCATTGAAAATGGTATGTATATCAAGGGCGAAAGTCATTTTCACTTCCCACTATCGAACGAAATACGCAGTAAATTGATATTACAAGGTGTTCCATCAATATTTGTAACGGATTTTTGAGCATTAGCAGAAATACGCATTATTGGATATCGAAAAATAGACAAAGCTTTTGAAAAGGCGTCAGCACGCTTGCGACTGACACCCTTGATAACAGAGAAAGCACAGCCTCCGGCTCTCTGTCAATGGCGGCTTGCCGTTTATCTCGACCATTGACAGGGGACAACGGGCGTGCATGACAAAAATTTTATGGCATGAAATAACACGGAATAGCACGATATAACTGCATATAAGGGTATATAGAACAATATGGCCTATTCGTTCATGAATTGTTTACTTTACGACATATTGACAAACTTTTTTGCATAAATTATACTGTAATTGCCGCAAAGCTAATTGATAGAATATGAATGAAAACAACTAACAACTCAAGAGGAACGCTGCTTTTGGCAGCAAAGTAAAGGACATGGGTGTGCTCTTTGAGCCGCCCAAATTGGCAGGGCATGGGGAAGTGGTTGCTGTACGCAATCCCGTTGAATGCCCGAAAGACGGAAATGGAATACGGCTCCAATTCTGTATTCCGATATAACATTGAATTATCGTGAACGGGTTTTGCGCGTCGGAGGTGGATAGCAACAACTATTCACCCAAGGCGTATTTCACGATAAGGAGGTGGTCGCTATGGTATATGTTCTTTTTTCGCACACCCTTTCGCACCGATACCATAGTCCCCAGCGACGCAATTTCCAACGCGCCACCTCCGGCGTCAAACCCAACTAAATTGTAATCTGTAATCCGAGGACCGAGCTTTGGCTATTTATGTGCCAAAGCAAAACCCGGATTATAGAGTCGAATTAGCAAAGCTGATAAACGGATACTTAGCCGAACGGGAATGGAGTCCCGCACGGCTGGCAAGAGAATCCGGCCAGTCTAAAGCGACTATCAGCAGAATTACAAATTACAAGAACGGAAACCCCAAATACCAGCCATCGTTGAGAACGATACAGGCTATCGCCCTGACGCTGAAGCTCTCCCGCGAACAAAGGAAAGAACTGTTTGACACGGCTTTCCCGGAGTTCCGCGTATGGGAGGAGGCGGCGGAGCAAGGCTATACTGTGGACGAAACCAACGATATTCTGTATGAGAAAGGTCTCCCATTACTGACAACTGAACGATAAACCGAAAGCCGACGCCCTATACAGCACATGGGCGTCGGCCTTTTGCGCTCTTTTTAAGTGTTTCACGCATGAAACAACATTTGAAAGTTTCTTTGCTATGATAGGCACAACACAAGGCCGCGTGTTATGTACCTGTCAACCGATGGAT
>CAKUNY010000186.1 GCA_934668605.1 uncultured Oscillospiraceae bacterium
GGCACGCTTGATTCGTAACATGTCCATACCGGGCAGCTCCGGGGAGCCAGAGGGGTCGAACCCCTCTGTTTTCGGAAGGAGTCCAGAGGAAACCCTTCTCAAGGGTTTCCTTTGGGCAACTTCTTCCCGGCGGCTCGACACGGCGCTTCTTTGCGCAGCTAAGAAGCGTGGGGTCGAATCTACCAGGCTGGCAGGCTTCTGCCAGTTAAACCCTGACCCTGGGTCACGCGCAGCAGAAAGAGCCCCCTTCGGTGGGCACACCGAAAAAAGAAGAAGGGCAGTTTCCCGCCCTCCAAAAACCTAATTCAATTTTGGTCGGATATACATTGCACTAATATCTGGCGCCGGCCGCATGTGAATGCCGGAGACAATGCCCATAGCGAGGAACATCGTGACGATCGAGCTGCCGCCGTAGCTGAAAAACGGAAGCGTCAGACCGACGACGGGGAAAATACCGAGGCACACGCCGACGTTGATGATCGTCTGCGAGGCGAGCATGCCCGCGATACCGACGCAGATGAGCCGGTTCATGTTGTTGCCGGAGCGAATGCCGACGTGGATGATGCGGATGATAATGGCCGTCAGCAAAATCAGAACCGCGAGGCAGCCCAGAAGCCCCAGCTCTTCGCCGATGGACGAGAAAATGAGGTCGTTGTGCTGCTCGGGAAGGGAGTTGCTCTGGATCATGCTGCCATGATAGAGCCCCTGGCCGGTGATGCCGCCGTTTTGCAGCGCGCGGATGCTTCGGTTCATCTGATAGCGCACGCCCTGCGCCTTGGGGTCGATGGTCTGGTCAAAAATGACGAGGATCCGGTTGCGCTGGTCGTCTCGCATGCGGCTCCAGAGAAATGGGGACGTGACCGCGACGGCTCCAAATCCGGCGAGAAACCACATGAAGTTCACGCCGCCGACGTAGGCCATGATGATGAAAATGAAGACATAGCACAGCGCGACGCCGAGGTCGTCGGAGACGAGGATAATTTCGCCCACCAGCAGCATCGTAATGCCCGCAAGCTTCATGACGGTCAGAGGCGTCGAAATTTTGTTCTCCTCGACGCTGATGACCTTGGCCAGAATCAGAATGTAGAAAATTTTGCAGATCTCAGCGGGCTGGATGTTGAAGGGCAAAAACGGAAAATCGAGCCAGCTCTTGTTGCCGCCGCGCTCCACACCCCAGATGCGCAGCATGCCGATGAACAGCACGCTGAAAATCAGCAGCAGCTCTCGCCGCTCGGCGATGATATCGACGTCGATGAGCGTCAGAATGACATAGACGATGATACCGAGGATGAGCGCGAGTGTCTGCGTGCGAATATAGCGGGCATTTCCAATATAATTCGTGGCGCTGGAAATGACTACGATGCCGAAGACCGTCGCCGTGACGCACAGCGCAAGCAAAACCATATCCGCTTTTCTGACAAACTCCCGGATCGCCCGGAAAATTTCACGCAAACGTGTCACCTCCATTGTTTCAAAATTACTACAAAAGCGTTACAAGCCATTATAGCAAATTCCGCGCCGTCTGTAAACCGAAAGTTTAGCGGCAGCAAAAATTGATTTTCTTTGCAATTTTCGGGTGGGTATGGTAAGATAGGTGGCGAAAAACTGACAGATGAAATGAGATGAAGCGATGAGCGTTATCACAAAGTCTCCCGAGCAGACCGAAGCGCTTGGGAAGAAGCTGGCAGAGCTTCTGCGCCCCGGCGATGTGATCGCGTATTACGGCGACCTCGGCGCGGGGAAAACCGCCTTTACGCGCGGGATTGCGGCGGGGCTTGGCATTCAGGAAAGCGTGACGAGTCCGACGTATACGATCGTCAACGAGTATCTTTCCGGGCGCATGCCGCTGTTCCATTTTGATATGTACCGTCTTTCTTCCAGCGACGAGCTCTTTGACATTGGCTGGGAGGACTATCTTGCGCGCGGCGGCGTGTGCGCGGTGGAGTGGAGCGAGAATGTGGAAGACGCGCTCACGGGTGCGATCTCCGTCACGATCGAAAAAGACCCCAATCAGCCGGACTGGCGCAGAATTACGATAGAAGGAGGTGCGCGCTTTGAAGCTCTTGGCCTTTGAATCTTCGGCGAAAGCCGCGGGCGTGGCAGCACTGGACGACGGGCGGCTGCTTGCGGAATATTTTCAGAACTCCGGACAGACCCACAGCCGGACGCTCATGCAGATGGCGGAGAACCTGCTCAAAAACTGCGATCTGACCCCACAGGATATTGACGCCTGCGCGGTGACAGACGGCCCCGGCAGCTTTACGGGCGTGCGCATCGGCGTGGCGGCGGCGAAGGGCTTTTGCTGGGGGCGCGAGCTTCCGCTTTACGGCGTGTCGACGCTGGAAGCGATGGCGCGCGGCGCGGCGGGCTTCGACGGCGTGTTCTGCTGCTGCATGGACGCAAGGCGGGCGCAGGTATATAACGCGGTATTTGAGAAAGCTGGCAGCACCCTTGTGCGCTTGCGTGAAGATCGGGCGATTTCGCTGGACGATTTATGTGAAGATCTACAAAATATCGAAAAACCGATTTTTCTGGTTGGCGACGGCGCAGAGCTGTGCTATACTACTCTTTTGGAAAGACTACCTCAGCTGACGCTGCTGCCTGAGCATCTGCGCCAGCAGCGCGCATCCGGCGCGGCGCTTGCCGCGTGGGAGAAAATCGGGCGGGGAGAGAGCGGCAGCGCCGCAAGCCTCGTGCCGAACTACCTGCGGCTGTCGCAGGCCGAACGCGCGCGATTGGAGAAAACAAAAACAGAATAACGGACGGAAAAGGAGAGTAACAGGATGAAGGAACACAATTTCGGCTCGCACGTGCACATTATGGATCATCCGCTGGTGGCGCACAAGCTCACCATCATGCGCGACAAGGACACCAGCGTCAAGGATTTCCGCGAGCTGGTCAGTGAGATCGGCATGCTCATCACCTACGAGGCAACCCGCGACCTGCCCATGACCACCAAGCACATCGAAACGCCGATCTGCGAGATGGACGCGCCGACGCTGGCGGGCAAGAAGTTTGCCGTCGTTCCCATTCTGCGCGCAGGCCTCGGTCTGGTTGACGGCGTTCTGCGCATGGTTCCCTCCGCGCGTGTCGGCCACATCGGCATGTTCCGCGACGAGGAGACCCTCATCCCGCACGTTTACTTCTGCAAAATGCCCAAGGACGTCGCCGAGCGCGACATCCTGATCGTCGACCCGATGCTCGCCACCGGCGGCTCCGCTGCCGCAGCCATCGACGAGATGAAAAAGCGCGGCTGCAAGCACATCAAGCTCATGGTGCTCGTCGCCGCCCCCGAGGGCATTGAATATCTCACCAAGAACCATCCGGACGTGGAAATCTACGCCGGTGCGCTCGACGACCATCTCAACGAGCACGGCTATATCGTCCCGGGGCTTGGCGACGCAGGTGATCGGATTTTCGGCACGAAATAAAAGCCGCCGGATCTTTTCCGCCAGAAGCGCGTTGTTCGGATTCGACGTACAGCACGTACGCCTTCATCCTCACGCCTTCTTTTAACGAAAAATCTCTCGCCGGTGACGCTGACGGAAGATGTTCGCTGACGAAACTTGATAGATTAAAAAAAACCGGGTTGTGTTCCCCGCCTCCTAATAAGAAAACATAAGAAAGTCAGTAAAATCAATGTTTTCAAAGGCAGGGAACACGGTACGAA
>CAKUNY010000187.1 GCA_934668605.1 uncultured Oscillospiraceae bacterium
GAATTACCGAGATTCAGGCTTCTGGCCTCCGCGCGGATGGGGATGCGGACGCAGCTGCTATAATGCGCGGCGAGAAACTCCTCCGGAAGTCCCTTCGTCTCCTTGCCGAAGAACAGATACGCGCCGTCGGGGTAGTCGGCCTCGTCGTAGCTTTTGGGCGCTTTCGTCGAAAACAGGCGCATGCATTGGACATCGTTCTTCGAAAAGAAGTCGTCCAGATTTTCATAGTCCCGCACATCGACGAGGTGCCAGTAGTCGAGCCCCGCGCGCTTGACGGCCTTGTCGGAAATGTCAAAGCCGAGCGGACGGATCAGATGCAGGACGCTGCCCGTCGCCGCGCAGGTTCGCGCGATGTTGCCGGTGTTGGCCGGGATCTCCGGCTCGACCAGAACCACATGCAGCATAAAACCACGCTCCCTCCGCATAAAACCAACTTGAAGTATTTTATGACAGAACTATCAAAATTTCAACTGGAAATCGGCAAAAAATGAAATATTGATGCGAAAAAATTTCTATCCCTCGAGGGGCGTATTTTGTGCATCTTCGGGAATTTTCCAATCAATCGCAGGAAAACCGCACGAAAGCAAAAACGCATTCACCTTCGAAAACGGCCGGCTGCCGAAAAATCCGCGGTAGGCGCTCAGAGGGCTCGGGTGCGGGCTCTCTAAAATCAGGCGCGGATATGCGCCTTGCCGGATGATCGCCGCCTTCTTCTGCGCCTGCGCGCCCCAGAGGATGCACGCGACCGGCTGCGGCAGACTCCCAAGCGCGGCAATGACCGCGTCGGTGAACGCCTGCCAGCCGAAGTCCTTGTGGGAGTTTGCCTCATGCGCCTGCACGGAAAGAACCGTGTTGAGCAAAAACACGCCCTGCCGCGCCCAAGGCGTCAGATCGCCGGTTTTGACCGCCGGAATGCCAAGGTCGCTTTCCAGCTCCTTATAGATATTTTGCAGCGACGGCGGAAGCTTTATCCCGGGATTCACAGAAAAAGCCAGCCCATTTGCCTGCCCCGGCTCATGATAGGGATCCTGCCCGAGAATGACCACGCGGACGCGCTCCAGCGGCGTCAGCTCGAATGCGGAAAAAATCGCTTCTCGCGGCGGGAACACCTCGCCCGTCTCATACGCCTCGTCCACTTGCTTAGAAAGCGCCCTCCAATACGGCTTTTGCGTCTCTTCCTGCAAAAGCGCGCCCCACGCACCCGGCAGCGTCAGCTCCATCCGAAACTCCTCCTTTTTTGCGCCATTTGCGCCTACTCTATCACAGAATTGTCCGCCTCGCAAGAAGAAAGCGCGCTTCTTTTTCCTGTTGCAATTAAGCCTTTTGCCGACTATAATATATAGTACATTTTTATGCGTACACGCAGATCGTGCGGAGATACGGAAAAGGGGGCGCGGGCATGGGCAGAATCATAGCGCTGGTCAACCAGAAGGGCGGCGTGGGAAAAACGACGACGGCGGTCAATCTGGCGGCAGGCCTTCACAAGGCGGGCAAGCGGACGCTGCTGTGCGACTTTGACCCGCAGGCCAACGCGACCTCCGGCCTCGGTGTGGACAAAAACGAGGTGGCCATTTCGACCTATGACATCGTCATTGACGGAAAGCCCGCGCAGGATGCGATCATCCACACGAAATTCTCCGATCTGCTTGCCTCCGGCGCGGCGCTTTCGGGCGCGGGCGTGGAGCTCGTGGGGCTCGAGCGGCGGGAATACTGCCTGCGCGACGCGCTGGAGCCGCTCAGATCTCAGTACGACTATATCTTCATCGACTGCCCGCCGTCGCTGGAGCTTCTGACGCTCAATGCGTTGTGCGCGGCAGACGAGATTTTGATCCCCGTCCAGTGCGAATACTACGCCTTGGAGGGTCTATCCGATCTGATGATGACGATGCGCGCGGTCAAGCGCAAGCTCAACCCGACGCTCGGCATTTTCGGGGTGCTGCTTACCATGTACGACGGACGGACGAATTTTTCCGCGCAGGTGGCCGAGGAGGTGCGCAGGCACTTTCCCGGCAAGGTCTTTGCCGCCGTCATTCCGCGCAACGTCCGCCTTTCGGAAGCGCCGAGCCACGGCCTTCCCATCTGCGCCTACGACCGGTTCAGCCGGGGCGCGAGCGCCTATGACGCGCTCACACAGGAAATTCTCACGAAAGGAGCCTGAACATGGCCGCAAACAAAGGTCTTGGAAAGGGACTCGGCGCGCTGCTCGGCGAAAGCGCGATGCAGCCCAGCACCCAGCAGAGCCCGCTTTTGCTCCCGCTTCAGAAAATTGAGCCGAACCGGCTCCAGCCGCGTAAAAGCTTCAACGAAGAAGAGCTTGCCTCCCTGGCAGACTCCATCCGGCAGCACGGCGTCATTCAGCCGCTGACCGTCCGCCTTCTGGACACCGGCTACTATCAGATCATCGCAGGCGAACGCAGATGGCGCGCCGCGCGTATGGCGGGACTCCGCGAGGTTCCCGTCGTCATCATCGAAGCCGACGACAAAAAGGCGATGGAGCTGGCGCTCATTGAAAATTTGCAGCGCGCAGACCTCACGCCGATCGAAGAAGCGCGGGGCTATCAGCAGCTCATCGGAGAGTACGGCCTGACGCAGGAGCAGGTGGCCGACCGGGTCAGCAAATCGCGCCCTGCCGTTGCCAATGCGATGCGCCTTCTCAGCCTGCCGGACGAGCTTTTATCGATGGTCGAAGACGGCAGGCTCACCGCCGGACACGCAAGAGCGCTTCTTTCCATCAAGGACGAGCGCCAGCAGCTGGCCGTGGCGCAGAAGGTCGTCAATTTGCAGCTCTCCGTCCGGCAGACGGAGGCCATGTGCAAAAAGCTCTCAAAGGCCGTGCAAAAGCCGGAGCCCAAGCCCGTCGAGGTCGACTATCTCGCCGAGT
Source organism: uncultured Oscillospiraceae bacterium (assembly GCA_934668605.1). Taxonomy (GTDB): domain Bacteria; phylum Bacillota; class Clostridia; order Oscillospirales; family Oscillospiraceae; genus CAG-170. Next base: position 2,882 of record CAKUNY010000187.1, read on the forward strand.
GCGAAAAAACGCTCACGCGCCGCCTTGGCCGCGGGGTCAAGATCGTCTCCGGCAAGCGCAAGGGCAAAATTGAGCTGGAATATTACGGGCAGGAGGATCTGCAAAGGCTCTATGAAGCGCTCAGCAGCTTCCTCGGAAAGGAGCAGCCGTAATGGACGAAGAAAAAAAGAATCAGAACGGGACGCCCGCGCAGCCGCCGGCTCCCCTGAGCGACGCGAGAAAGGCGGCGCTGCTGCGGTACATGGCGATTTTGTTCGCCGTGGCGTTCTTGCTGGTGCTGCTGTCGCTCATCTTGCAGACGCACAGCTCCAAGAGCACGATCTCGGAGCTCAGCGCCGCATCGACAAGCGCGCTCGATAACGCCGTCAAGCTGCAAGAGCAGAACCGCACCTTGCAGGAGGAAAAGCAGCAGCTTCAAGATCAGCTCGATGAATTACAGCAGAAGCTCGACGAGGAGACGGCCTTGAATGAGCAGCTGCTCGCGGCCTCGCAGGATGAAGAGAAGGACGCCAAGCAGGAGCTGCGCGACAAAGAGCAGGAGCTTGAGCACACGCGCATGGCCTATGAGGCGCTGCTCACGGCGATGAACTGCGACACCCGCGAAGGAAACGTGACCTTCTCCCGGGCGATGGAAACGGTCGCGCGGTATGTAGATTGTCTGTCAGAAGAAGCGCTGGCGGAATACGAAAAGCTGCAAGAGCAGTAAGGAGAGAGAAAGCATGATTGACATTCGATTTTTACGGGAAAATCCCGAGGCAGTCAAGGAGAACATCC
>CAKUNY010000188.1 GCA_934668605.1 uncultured Oscillospiraceae bacterium
CTGTGGTAGAGTAGGCGCAAATGGTGCGAAAAAAGGAGGGCTTTGCATGGAGCTGACGCTGCCGGGTACATGGCAGGCGCTTTTGCAGGAGGAAACGGAAAAGCCATATTGGAGCGCGCTTTCAAAGCGCGTGGACGAGGCGTATGAGACGGGCGAGGTGTTCCCGCCGCGAAGCAAGCTTTTCTCCGCATTCGAGCTGACGCCGCCAGAGCAAGTTCGCGTGGTCATCCTCGGGCAGGACCCCTATCATGAGCCCGGGCAGGCAAACGGCCTTGCTTTTTCCGTCCGGCCTGGGATAAAGCTTCCGCCGTCGCTGCAAAATATCTATAAGGAGCTGGAGGCCGATCTCTCGGTTCCGGCGGCAAAAAACGGCGATCTGACCAGTTGGGCAAGGCAGGGCGTGTTTCTTCTTAACACCGTCCTTTCCGTGCAGGCGCACAGGGCGAACGCACACAAGGACTTTGGCTGGCAAACGTTCACTGACGCGGTGATTGCCGCGCTCGGAAGTTTACCGCAGCCGGTCGCGTTTGTGCTCTGGGGCGCGCAGGCGCAGAAAAAGGCGGCAATCATCCGCAAAAGTCCGTATTCCCGCCTGATTCTCGAGAGCCCGCACCCGAGCCCCCTGAGTGCGTACCGCGGTTTTTTCGGCAGCCGGCCGTTCTCGCAGGTGAACGCGTTTCTGCTTTCGTGCGGTTTTCCTGCGATTGATTGGAAAATTCCCGAAGATGCACAAAATACGGCCCTCGGAGGATAGAAATTTTTTCGCAGAAATCCATCACTTTTATACCGATTTCCAGTTGAAATTTCCGAAGTTTTGTCATAAAATACTTCAAGTTGGTTTTATGCGGAGGGAGTGTGGTTTTGTGCTGCATGTGGTTCTGGTCGAGCCGGAGATTCCGGCCAATACCGGCAACATCGCAAGAACCTGCGCGGCGACGGGAAGTGTGCTGCACCTGATCCGCCCGCTCGGCTTTGACATTTCCGACAAGGCGGTCAAGCGCGCGGGGCTCGACTACTGGCACCTCGTCGATGTGCGGGACTATGAAAATCTGGACGACTTTTTTTCCAGGAACGACGTCCGGTGCATGCGCCTGTTTTCGACGAAAGCGCCCAGAAGCTACGATGAGGCCGACTACCCAGACGGCGCGTATCTGTTTTTCGGCAAGGAGACGAAGGGCCTCCCGGAGGACTTTCTCGCCGCGCACTACGACAGCTGCGTCCGCATCCCCATCCGCGCGGAGGCCAGAAGCCTGAATCTCGGAAATTCGGCGGCCATCGGCGTATTTGAGGCGCTGCGGCAGCAGGGCTTCCCCCACCTCAAGGCGCAGGGGAAGATGATCGACTGGTAAACTGCGGGCTTACGCCCGAGGGTTTGATTGGTATGGTTTGGTGTACAATGTGTACAAGGAGGAATCTCGATGAATTACAACAAGAAATCTGTAGAAGACATCGACGTAGCAGGCAAGCGCGTGCTTTGCCGCTGCGACTTCAACGTCCCCACCAAGGACGGCAAGATCACGAGCGACAAGCGCATTGTCGCGGCGCTGCCGACGATTGAATATCTCGTAAAGCACGGCGCGCGCGTCATTCTCTGCTCGCATATGGGCAAGCCCAAGGGCGAGGTCAAGCCGGAGCTGTCCTTGAAGGTCGTCGCCGACCGTCTGTCGGAGCTTCTGGGTCAGCCCGTGAAGATGGCGTCCGACGTTGTCGGCGAGAGCGCGCAGTCTCTGGCTGCGTCCCTGAAAGACGGCGAGGTCATGCTGCTTGAAAACACCCGCTTTGAAAAGGGCGAGACGAAGAACGATCCGGAGCTCTCCAAAAGGCTCGCGTCCCTGGCCGATATCTTTGTCAATGACGCGTTCGGCACTGCCCATCGCGCCCACGCCTCGACGGCTGGCGTTGCCGACTATCTGCCGGCCGTGTGCGGCTACCTGGTTCAGAAGGAAGTTTCCATCATGGGCAAGGCGCTGGCCGACCCTGAGCGTCCGTTCGTGGCAATTCTCGGCGGCGCGAAGGTTTCCGACAAGCTGAACGTCATCAATAATCTTCTCGAGAAGGTCGATACGCTCATCATCGGCGGCGGCATGGCCTACACGTTCCTGGCTGCCAAGGGCTACGGCATCGGCAAGAGCCTGTTTGACGCGGAGAAGGTCGGCTACTGCAAGGACATGATGAAGAAGGCCGAGGAAAAGGGTGTGAAGCTGCTGCTTCCGGTCGACACCGTGATCGCGGGCGAATTCCCGAACCCGATTGACGCGCCGATCGACGTCAAGACCGTGGACGTTTCCGAGATCCCGGCCGACATGGAGGGCATGGACATCGGCGAAAAGACCAGAGAGCTCTTTGCAGACGCTGTCAAGAGCGCAAAGACCGTTGTCTGGAACGGCCCGATGGGCGTGTTCGAAAACCCGACGCTTGCCAAGGGCACGATCGCCGTGGCGCAGGCGCTGGCCGACTCGAGCGCGGTGACGATCGTTGGCGGCGGCGACTCCGCAGCAGCCTGCGAGCAGCTCGGCTTTGCCGACAAGATCACCCACATCTCCACCGGCGGCGGCGCATCCCTGGAATTCCTCGAGGGGCTGGAGCTGCCCGGTATTGCCTGCCTTCAGGATAAGTAATCAGCGCTGATTGAACGCCGCCGGATCTTTTCGCTCATGGCCGCGTTGGGCGCGCTCGACGTACAGCACGTACGCCTTCGCCCGCACGCCTTGCCCTGAACGAAAATCTCTCGCCGGTGGCGTTGTCGATGGAACTATCGACAAGGTTCGTAGGGGGCGATGCCTACATCGCCCCGCGCGGAATGCACCGTCCATACGAAAATCCGCGGCGAATTCGAACCGCCCAACCATCGGATTCGCCGAAGGGTTTCGCGTTTCGGAAATCCCCCCCGCATGGGTCGATGTGGGCATCGACCCCTACGCGGTTTATCGGAAACCACTGCAAAATTGGAAACTAATAAAGATTGAGATATATAGGAGATTGATACCATGAATCGGAAATATCGCAAGACTGTCATCGCCGGCAACTGGAAGATGAACAAGACGCCGTCGGAGACGAAGGAATTCATGACGGAATTCAAGACCATCATGCCCAAGGGCCGTTGGTGCGACGTGGCGCTGTGCGTGCCCGCCGTGTGCATTCCGGCTGCTGTGCGCGCGATGCGCGAGACGAGAGTCGGCATTGGCGCGGAGAACTGCAACGCCAACGCTTCCGGCGCTTACACCGGTGAGATCGCCGCGAACATGCTCGTGGACGCGGGCTGCAAGTACGTCATTCTCGGTCACTCCGAGCGCCGTGCGATGGGCGAAACGAACGAGGACGTGAACGCGAAGGTTCTGGCCGCGCTGGAAAACGGTCTGGTTCCCATCATGTGCGTCGGCGAGAGCCTCGAGCAGCGTGAGCAGGGCATCACCGAGGAGTGGATCACCATGCAGATCAAGAGCGGCCTGCACGGCGTCGGCGAAGACAAGATCCGCAAGATGATCATCGCCTACGAGCCCATCTGGGCCATCGGCACCGGCAAGACCGCAACCCCCGAGCAGGCAGAAGAGGTCTGCGAGAGCATCCGCACGGTCATCCGCAAGCTCTACGGCGCAAAGATCGCAAGAGCCATCTCCATCCTCTACGGCGGCTCCATGAACGAAAAGAACGC
>CAKUNY010000189.1 GCA_934668605.1 uncultured Oscillospiraceae bacterium
CGCGTTCCGTTCGGCTTCTGCCGCCGGTCCCGCCGCCATTTCGGCCTCTGCCGGTTCGCTTTGTACAGTCTGTTCGTTTATTTCATCCGTCTGCAAGGTCTCCGCCGTCTCCGGCTGCACCTGCGCAGACATTTCCTTCTTCTGTTCGTCCATAGTGTCTCCCATCTATCTGAGGTTTCCCAATATTTTATTTCAGCTGCACACAAAGCCCGCCGATGACCGCGCCAACGCCGACGTTTGAGCTTAAGTCATCCGCCGCCGTTTGCAGCGTCTCGGCCGCCTGCAAAAGCTCCGCGCCCGTTCTTCCGCGCAAAAGCGCCTGCACCGTGTCTCCCGGGACAATGCTTCCGGCTCTCGCGCGCAGGGCCATGCACAAAAGCCGCCTCGTCTGCTCCAGAACCGGCAAAATTTGCTCGCGCTTGTTTTTTTCCATCGGAACGAGCGCCTGCAAAACCGACAGACTATCCCGCGCGGCAAAGCCGTTTGCAAGAGCCAGCGCCTGCGGCAGAAAAAGTCCGTCCCTGAGCGCCTCGCACGCCGCGCCGAGATACCCCTCGGCCTGCTCCAGCGCGTCCGCGAGCTCCAGATCGCTCTTGTCCGGGAAGCGCCGTTTGAGCTCCGGAATCGCCTGCTCATAGGAAAGGGGCGAGAGCTGCAATTGCACGGCGCGGCTGCGGATCGTCGGCAGCAGCTTTTCCGCGCTCGTCGTGAGGATCAGGAACACCGCGTAATCGGGCGGCTCTTCGAGAATTTTTAAAAGTGCGTTCTGCGACGGCGCGCCCAGATCCTGCCCGCGCGGGATGATATAGACCTTTTTTCGTCCCTCGTTCGGGCGGATGAACACGTCGCTTCTGGCCTGCCGGACAATGTCGACCGCGACATTTTTGTGCTCCGTGTCGTCGACCGTGATCACGTCCGGGTGCTGCTTCGAGAGCACCTTGCGGCACGCAGGGCAGACGCCGCAGCCGGGATTTCGTTCGTCCCTGCACTCGAGCGCCGCCGCCATCTGCATCGCAAGCGTCCTTCGCCCCGAGCCCTCCACGCCGCAAAGAAGATAGCAGTGGGAGGTCTTGCCCTGCCGGAAGCTCTCCTGCAAACGCTGTTTCAGCGCGTCATTGCCGAGAAATGCGCCAAAGTCCATCCGTCTGCTCCTTCCCGCGCCGTATGCGGCACTTTTCTAACTATATAGTATACCAGCATTTTCGCTATCGCGCTACTGTTTTTTTCGTCCTTTTTGTGCCGCAGCGCCGGAAGCGCCCGTTCGCGATCACCGAATTTAAATCTTAGTTTTTTGATTTTGCCGCATGAGCATAGCCAGGCATCTTGACAATTTGTTCCGCTTTCGTTATTCTATGCGCAGAATCACAATTCCAGGGAGGAATGAACATGAACAGAAGAATTCTTGCGCTTCTGCTTGCATTTGCGATGTTCGCCGCGCTTCTGACCGGCTGCGCATCCGGCAAGCAGGAAACAGCCGCTCCGGAAGCCGCGCAGACCGAGCAGACTGCGGTCGAGCAAGCCGCAAATGAGGCGGAGCAGGCCGCGGAAGAACCCGCGCCCGCCGAGGAAGAAGCCCCGGCTGAGCCCGAAACGGTTTCTTTCACCGACAGCCTCGGCAGAACCGTCGAGCTTCCGGCGGACATCACCCGCATCGCGCCCAGCGGCGCCGTCGCCACGATGATTCTCGCCGCGATCGCTCCGGAGTGCATGGTCACGATCAACGCTGCCCCGAGCGAAAGCCAGATGGCCTTCCTGCCCGCGAACCTCGCCGCGCTCCCCGAGACGGGTCAGATGTACGGCAGCAAGGCGAATCTGAATCTCGAGACGCTGCTGGCCGCCGACCCGCAGGTCGTCATTGACCTTGGCGACAAGAAGGGCGACATGACCGAAGACCTCGACGCACTGCAAGAGCAGATCGGCATTCCCGTGATCTTCATTGAAGCCGACCTTCCCCACATGGCAGCAGCCTTCCGCACGCTGGGCGGCCTTCTTTCCGGCAAGGCAGACCGCGGCGAGGAACTCGCAGCGCTCGTTGACCGCACGACGGCGATGGCCGAAGAAAACGCCGCGAAGATCACCGACGACATGCGCGTTCGCGCCATGTACACCACCGGCGAGGACGGCCTCGGTACGAACGCGGCAGGCTCCATTCAGGCGCAGGTGCTGGACGTGGTCGGCGTGGAGAACGCGATCGTGGTCGAGGATGTAAGCAACAAGGGCGGCGGCAACGTCATCAGCCTCGAGCAGCTCTATAACTTCGATCCTGACATCATTCTCTTTGCCGACGGCAGCATCTATGACACCGTGGCGGACGATAGCGCCTGGGCGCAACTGACAGCCGTTTCGAACGGCAAGTACTATGAAATCCCCGGCTCTCCCTACAGCTGGCTGTCCGGCCCTCCGTCGATGAACATGATTCTCGGCGTGTGGTGGCTCGGAAACCTCATTTATCCGGAGGTTTATGACTACGACATGGCAGGAATGACGCAGGAGATCTATAAGACCCTCTGGGGGTATGAGCTTTCCAGTGAGGAAGTAGCTGCGCTGCTGGCCAATTCCACTTTAAAAGCTGCTGCGCAGTAATTATCTTTACTTCTTGCCGTGGCGGCAAGCGCCAGGGTTTAACTGGCAAAAATCCGCCAGCCTGGTAGTTCCGACCCCAGCTCTGCATCCCATATCCGTAAGGCGGCAAAGCCGCCAACGGCTATCGGAATTCTTCTTAGCTGCGCAAAGAAGAACGGCGTCGGCCGTCAAGAAGAAGTTGCCCAAAGGAAACCCTTGGAAAGGGTTTCCTCTGGACTCCTTCGGAAACAAAAGGGTCGCGACCCTTTTGAGATCCCGGGGGAGCTAGTCTACAAATACAGTATAAAAGAGAGTGTCTTCTACGGTTTTAGAGGGCACTCTCTTTTTGGTATGCACGCACTTACTGGTTTGCAGAATATCTAACGATCTTTCTGCCGAGCAGCAAATTTGAAAGTCTCGTCCGCCGCAAGGCATTTTTGCTCTGCAAAAATCCTTGCGGGGCGGGCTGCAATGGGGGGGCGGGGGTCCTCATTGCAGAGCAGGCAGCCCCCGCGCAAAGAAATTTCCAGAGGAAATTTGCTTTGCGCCGAGTCGGGTCTACCAAATTTGTCGTACCCCTCGACTACAGAGTACGCAAAAATACGCAGGCACGCTTGATTCGTAACATGTCCATACCGGGCAGCTCCGGGGAGCCAGAGGGGTCGAACCCCTCTGTTTTCGGAAAGAGTCCAGAGGAAACCCTTCCCAAGGGTTTCCTCTGGGCAACTTCTTCTTGACGGCCGACGCCGTTCTTCTTTGCGCAGCTAAGAAGAACGGCGTCGGAACCTGGACAAGCTGGCATGTAACGCCAGAAGGTACACTGGCCATACCTGGCCACGTCAAGAAGTAAAAACTCGCGCCCTTGGCAGGCACTGCCAAAAAGAAAGCCCCCCCGCCGTCGGCCTGACGGCAAAAAAATTGCCGGACAAATGTCCGGCAATTTTTTCATCGCACTTATCTGTTGTTGTAAGCCTTGATGCCGAGGGCGAGCAGATCCATCGCGCGCTCAAGCTTATCCTGCTTGAGGATGTAAGCGATACGGATCTCGTTCTTGCCCTTGCCGGGCGTTGCGTACATCGGAGCGCCGGG
>CAKUNY010000190.1 GCA_934668605.1 uncultured Oscillospiraceae bacterium
AGCGTATAGCGAAACGCCCAGTTCCCATTGTCGAGTTGATAAACACCAGCATCATTTGTCTTTGCCATAACAGCGCCCCCAAAAGTGGATAAAATGGTGGCACTTTTCAAAAAAGCAAAAATCCACGAACGGCAGCGCGCCGACGAAAAAGCCTTGAATTTCAACACCCTTTGTGCCGCAAAGCGGCACGCCCGCGCGGCGAGCGCCAAATGGCCAAGGACGAAGCAAGACACGGCCGCGCGCTCAAGGGTCTGCTGGAGCGTTACTTCGGCAAATAATCTCAACCGGAGGAACACACGATGAAATACGTCTGCGATATCTGCGGCTATGTCTATGACCCCGAGCTCGGCGATCCCGACAACGGTGTAGCCCCCGGCACGCCTTGGGAAGAAGTCCCCGAAGACTGGGTCTGCCCCCTGTGCAGCGTCGGCAAAGACCAGTTCAGCGAAGAAGAATAAGCAAGCGCAAGCGGAGAAGGGTTTCCCTTCTCCGCTTTTGTCGTTCTTCGGCTGCATCAGGCGAACGTCTCCGCTAAGAATTTCCGGATAACCCGGACATACTCCTGCGGTTTGAGTACGGTGGACAGGTGCCCGCCGGAAACATACGTGATCTTCGGGTCGTGCATGAGCGCGATCAAATCCTTCTGCATTTCCTCCGAGAAAAAATCCTGATCGGGCAGGATCAGAAGGATTCTCCCCTCGAGCGCCGCAAAGTCCGCCGCCGTTACCGGCTTCTGTCGCATGAGGTCTGCCAGAAGGCCGGATATATGCACGTCCTTTTCCTGCGAGAAGTCTCTGAAAATCGTCTCGAACATATCCTTTGCATAGGCGATCTCCTCCGGCGTTTCGTTCCGGATGTGCCGGAGGCTGGCCGAAATCAGCTTCGGCTTGAGCTTTTCGTAGTTGCAGTGCTTTAAATACCACAGCATGACAGGCGCAAGGCGGTACTTTCGCTGGAGCGTTTTGAGCGTCGCCTCGTCCATACCGCCGGTGGAGACGAGAACGAGCCCGCCCGTCTCGCCGGGGCAATGCTGGACGTAGATCTGCGCAACCATGCCGCCGTCGCTGGCGCCGATGAAAATGGGCTCCTTGATACCAAGCGCTGCAAAAAACGCGTGCATGCCCGCCGCGACCGCCTGATTCGTCCGAAGCTGGCGCGGATAATCAAACAGCAGCACACGGTAATCGCGCGACAGTTCGTCCACATAATCGAGCCACATTTCCAGCGTGTTCATCCCGCCGTTTAAAAACACGAGCGTCCGCGCGCCTTCTTTTCCGCACAGCACATAGCGGTACCGCGCGCCGTCTACGGTTATCTCCTCGCACGGATGCTCCTGTGCGAATTGCTTCACTTTTTCTGAATATAACATCATATTACTTCCTCAATTCTTTTTGCCGCAGACTCCCCCATGCGCCCTTCTGTTTTCCGCGCAGCTTGAAGCAGAAATCGCAGCAGTCGCCGCCGCGGCCGAGCGTCTTCGTCCGGTGCCAGACGAGCTGCGGATGTAAATTTTCATAGGACACGTCGTCGCTGTCGCAGAAGCAGCGGCAGAGCTCCGGGCAGCCGTATTTCACGCACGTGTCGTTGTACGGACACCGCGTCATGTCGATGCGCCACACGCCGCCGGAGGTCTGGTATTCCTTCGCCGCAAAGCCCGCCGATTCTCCGAAGTGCTTTTGGGTCGCGCCGGCAAAAATACCGGGCACGAGCCGGTAAAGCCCCGGCAGGCGCAGAAGCTTCGTAAGTGTCCGCCGGAAATTCTGCGCGTGCCGCTCCACATAGCCGTGCACCGTTTGCAGCGCCTGCTCCTTCGGCATGCCTGCTTGCAGCGTCTCATACGCCGCGATGCCGGGCAGGATCTGCCCCTCGAGATGGCGCTGCTTTTCCTTCGTCGCGTCCGCGTTCTCCTGCCGCAGCGCTTGCAGGCGCTTGTCAAACGCCGCGTTTAATTCTGCCGCCCGCTCCGGGAACTTCTTTTTGACTGTCTCCCGGAACGCAGCAATGATGTAATTTTCCTGCATGGAGGCCTCCCCTTTCGTCTTCCTATCTCTTCTGGTTAGTTATCTCTAACCGTTGTGCAAAACAAAACCTTCCCGCCTGTGCGTAGGGGTCGATGCCTACATCGACCCGGCAGAATCATCCGTTTTTGCAGAAATCTCCGGCGAATTCGATCGTGCCCCTGGGGCGATGTGGGCATCGCCCCCTACGCAATTGTCGAAACGTTTCCGAAAATTGGCGGCCTTATTGTAGCACCGTTTTTCCAGGTTGGCAAGGTATGTCACGCGCGGCGAAGCGTGATAATGGGGATTTCGGGTCTGTTTCCGATGCGCACGGGAACGCGGCGGCTGCCGCCAAGACCGCGGCTGACGACGAGGCTGGTTTTCCCGAGCGTATAGAGTCCCGCCGTGTAGTCGGGGAAGAATTCATAATGCGTGCCGAAGACCGCGCCGACGATGGGAAGCCGCACCACACCGCCGTGCGCGTGCCCGCTCAGAACGAGATCGGCTTTCAGCCGCGCCATGCGCTCGAGCTGATCGTTTCTGTGGCAGAGGACGACGGTATATGCATCCGGGTACTGCTCGTGAACTTCGCCCAAAAGCGCCTCTGGCGTTTTCTGATCTCTCGGGCCGTTCGGGTCGTCCACGCCCGCGAGGATGATCGTATCGCCGCCGCGCGAGAGTGTCACAAATTCGTTTTCCAGCCGCGTGATACCGCACCGCTCCAAAAGGCGGAACCATGCCTTCCGGTTTTCCATGCGCCACTCGTGGTTCCCCGTCACATAATAGCACGGCGCGATGGCGGCAAGGCGCGGAAGCAGCGCAGCAAGCTCTTGCAGATCAGACGTTTCGTCCGCGATATCTCCCGCGAGAGCGATAAGGTCAGGCGCCGCTTCGGCCGTTTTTTCTATCAGCTCGTCGTTGTTTTTCCCGAACGTTCTTCCGTGCAGATCGGTAATCAGCGCGATGCGAAAGCCGTCAAACCCGGCGGGGAGATTTCTGGACGGCGCGTCGATCTGCGTCAGCCCCAGCGTAAAATTTCCCGCCCACAAAAGCCCCGCCGCGACCAGCGCCGCCGGAAGCGCCCATCGGGCGCCATGCGATTTTTTTGCAGAGCTTCCCATTTCTGCGCCTCCTTCAAAAATTTTTTTCATTTTATCACAGCCATGCGGCAAAGAAAAGCGCTTTTACGGACGCCGCTTTACAGATTTTCCACAAATTTTCTGGCTTTTGGATTTGTTCATCGAATTTTTATTGTGATATGCGCGGGAGAATGCTATAATGATATGCAGAAAAATAGTGCCCTTTGGATCTTGAGGGCGACAGATGGATGTGTATCGGAATTGAAGTACGGAAGCTGGACGATTTCGTCCTATGAACAGGAAGCAGCAACTACACTCGCGGCGGCGGGCTGGTCGCCGATAACGGCGGCGGTGCTTTGCAGCCGGGGCTATGACACCCCGGAAAGGGCGCAGGCATTTTTATCCCCCGATGTGCCGCTTTCCTCCCCCTTTGACCTGCTCGATATGGATAAGGCTGTGGCACGGGTCAAAAGGGCTCTCGAACGGCGCGAGCATATCTGCGTCTTCGGAGACTACGACGTAGACGGCATTACGGCCACATGTCTTTTGACGGACTTTCT
>CAKUNY010000191.1 GCA_934668605.1 uncultured Oscillospiraceae bacterium
GCTTTCCCTCGACCGCCGCGAGCGTCACATCCGCGTCGTCCGGCACAATGCCCAGAAGCGGCAGCCCCACGCCGTCCATGATATCGTCGATGGTCGCGTTCATTTTTGCAAATAACTTCGGGCTCACGCGGTTGACGACCAGCCGCGCCGGAACCTCCCGCCGGGATAAGGCAAGCTCTGCCGCCCGCGCCGCGTCGCGCTGAGAAGCCGGGTCTGCCAGACACACGACCATGAGCTCGTCCGCAAACCGGATCGCCAGCTCGAAGCCCGTACCAATGCCGGCGGGCGCATCGAGAAGCACCCAGTCGTAGCGCTGCTTCGCAGCATAAATCAGCGCTTCAAATCCGGAAGGGTCAATCTCGTCCGCCGAGACAAGAACGGGAGCCGTCAGCAGCTGCAAGCCCGGAAGCCCCGCCGCGCGCGGCGCCTGCTCAAGGGTATGATCGCCCCGCATCACGTCGAGAAACGAGAGCCCCGCCTCAGACGCCATGCCAAGCGAAATATCGAGGTTCCGAAGGCCGAGATCGGCGTCGATGCACAAAACGCGCGCGCCCTCCATGCAAAGGCACCCGGCCACACCGGCGCACACAGACGTTTTGCCGGTTCCGCCCTTGCCGGATATGACCGCCAGAACCTGCCCCATGCAGCGTACCTCCGCTTTGCTCAATAGTTGAGGCTATTATATACGATTTGACCGGCAAATTCAATGCCTCTTTGTCGAAGAAGTTGAAAAATCCCCTGATTCTTTCCGTTCTTTTCCTGTGATTTCTGCATAAACTGGTAAGACAGGAGGGATTGTACCATATGAATACGCAGCGAATACACAGGTTTTGTCTGGCTTTGATGGCGGCGGCCATGCTCGTGCGGCTGGCAGGACAGGTCGAGGCTTATCTGGATTATAAAAAAGCGTCCGCACCGGCTCTCTGGCGGGTCGATGTCGAGCCCGCGCCGGTTCCGCTCGTCCATACCGTGCCCACGCCCGCAGGTCTTGCAGAGCTGTCCCCCGCGCCGGACGAGCCATCCACCCCGGACGAGCCGTTGGACGAGCCCGTTATCGCAGAAGACGCGCCCGAAACAATTGCGGCCGAAAAAGCCGCGGAGCCTTTGACGTTTTTGTCAGAAGAAGCGGATGCGATCGCCATCGCGGGCGGGTGCACCTACGAGTTTGACAAGGCGGCGCTCTTGATGCGGCCTTCCGCGCTCGATTTTTCCGGGGACGGCCCTAAAATTCTCATTGTCCATACGCATGCCTCGGAAGCCTACACCCCGGAGGACGGCTTTTCGTATGAGCCCTCGGGCGAGCTGCGCACGCAGGACGAGACGCGCTCGGTCATTCGCGTAGGAAGCGAGATCGCGCGGATTTTAGAGGACGCGGGCGTCGAGACGCTCCACGACACAACGGTGAACGATTACCCCAGCTACAATGGGTCGTACGCGCGCATGGAGGCCATCATCGAATCGTATCTTGCGGAATACCCGTCCATTCAGATGGTGATCGACGTGCACCGGGATGCGGTCGAAGACGCAGCGGGCTTCCCTGCCGCGCTCAGCTGCCGGATAGACGGCGAAGCGTACGCGCGGCTCATGCTCGTCGTCGGCACGGACGAGGGCGGGCTCGAGCACCCGGACTGGCAGGAAAACCTCGCGAACGCATTGAAGCTGCAAGCGCTTTTAGGCCGCGCCGCGCCGGGGCTCTGCCGCGATATCGACCTTCGCACCGAGCGATTTAACCAGCACGAGACGAAGGGCTCGCTTCTTTGCGAATTCGGCGCCTCGGGCAACACGCTCTCGCAGGCGCTGCGCACGGCAAGGCTGTTTGCAGACACGCTCGTCACGTTCGTTCAGGGCATAAACGCCGCGCCGTAAAAAATTTTTTCAAAAACCCCTTTACAAATCGGGAATTGTCGTGTATACTCATAACCGTAATAAGAATTATTACTGTTTTGGGGGGATGCAGATGGCGACAATTCGAAAGCACAGCCGCAAGCGCGACGCGATCCTGGCCTGCGTCCGCTCGACCACCTGCCACCCCAGCGCCGAATGGGTCTACCAGCGCCTCAAGCCCTCGATCCCCGATTTAAGCCTCGGCACGGTCTACCGGAACCTCTCGATGTTCAAAGACGAGGGACTGGTCATCTCGGTCGGGACGGTCGGCGGCCTCGAGCGCTTCGACGGCAACACAAAGCCGCACACGCACTTTGTATGCACAAGGTGCAGCGCGGTGCTTGACCTGATGGACATCAATCTCGAAGATGGTTTTTTGCAGAACGTCCACGACACGGCGGGCGGCACCATCACAGACTACCGGCTCAGCTTCTATGGTCTGTGCCCCGATTGTATGCAGGCAGCAAGCGCTGCTGAATAAAAACAATTACGATCAGAAATTAAAAAAATGGAGGATTTTATCATGAAGAAGTTCGTTTGCAAGGTTTGCGGTTACATCTACGAAGGCGAAGCGGCTCCGGCAGAGTGCCCGGTATGTCATGCCAAGAGCAACATGTTTGAGGAAGTCAAGGGCGAGCTGAAGCTGGCCGCGGAGCACGAGTTCGGCGTCTACGGCACGACCGTCAAGAATAACCCCGACATTTCTGCCGAAGACAAGAAGTACATCTTCGATCAGCTGATGGCAAACTTCAACGGCGAGTGCTCGGAAGTCGGTATGTACCTCTGCATGGCGCGCATCGCGCACCGCGAGGGCTACCCCGAGGTCGGTCTGTACTGGGAAAAGGCCGCTTACGAAGAGGCCGAGCACGCGGCAAAGTTCGCCGAGATGCTGGGCTCCGACCTTGAGAGCAACATGCACGCCGACACGAAGAAGAACCTCGCATGGCGTGTGGACTGCGAGTTTGGCGCAACGCAGGGCAAATTCGACCTCGCCAAGAAGGCCAAGCAGCTGAACCTCGACGCCATCCACGACACCGTCCACGAGATGGCCAAGGACGAGGCAAGACACGGTCGCGCGCTCAAGGGCCTGCTGGACCGCTACTTCAAGTAAGCCATGGAGTATCAGGAGAACACCGTGATCTGCAACTGCAAGCATGTGACCTTGGCGGACATTGACGACGCTCTGCAAAGAAGCGCGCGCTTCTCCGATGTGGAGAAGGAGTTTGCCGAGGTGCAGAAGCTGACCAGCTGCTCGACCGGCTGCGGCGGCTGCCACGATAAGATCATGGCAGTCCTCTCCGAGCGGCTCAGCGGCTGAGAATAAAGGAGAATTTGAACATGAAATATGTCTGCGATATCTGCGGCTATGTCTATGACCCGGAAGTCGGCGATCCTGACAACGGTGTCGCCCCCGGCACCCCGTGGGAAGATGTTCCCGAAGACTGGGTCTGCCCCCTGTGCTCGGTCGGCAAAGACCAGTTCAGCCCGGAAGAATAAGCCATAACGCAAGCAGGAGAGAAAGCAATTTCTCTCCTGTTTTTTTGCGCTTTGCCGGATGAAAAGTGGATAAAAAGGTGGATATTTCGCCGCGCGCACCCGCGTCAAACGTGGAAAGTGGATTCTTGAAAAGTGGATATTCAGATTATAACGTCAAATGTGTTCAGGAAACAAGATGTTCGAGCATTTTCGGACATCTTTTATCATCTTTTTACGTCTTTTATTGTCCAGAAGCAA
>CAKUNY010000192.1 GCA_934668605.1 uncultured Oscillospiraceae bacterium
GACCACTCGCGCAAGCAGTCGCTGGTCGATTACGGCTTCCGCCTGCCGTCGGCGTATGATAACCGCCCGCTCAAATTTGACGAGTTTGAGAAAAAAATTCATCAGGCCATTTTCGTTTCCGCCACGCCCGGCGACTATGAGCGCGAGCACGCCGCCAACATTGCCGAGCAGCTCATCCGTCCCACAGGGCTTCTTGACCCCGAGGTCTTCATCCGCCCGATTGAGGGGCAGATCGACGATCTGATCGGCGAGATCAACGCCACAACGGCCAAGGGCGAGCGGACGCTTGTTACCACGCTGACCAAAAAAATGGCCGAAGACCTCACAAAATACCTCACCGAAAACGGCATCCGCGTGCGCTACATGCACTCGGACATCGGCGCGATGGAGCGCATGGAGATCATCCGCGACCTGCGCATGGCAAAGTTCGACGTGCTGATCGGCATCAACCTTCTGCGAGAGGGGCTTGACCTTCCCGAGGTGTCTTTGATCGCGATTCTGGACGCGGACAAGGAGGGCTTCCTCCGCTCGGAGACGAGCCTCATTCAGACCATCGGCCGCGCCGCGCGAAACGCCGAAGGGCGGGTTCTTCTCTACGCCGACAAAATCACCCCCGCCATGCGCGCGGCTATGGACGAGACTGCCCGCCGCCGCCAGATCCAGGATGCGTATAACAAAGCGCACGGCATCGTTCCAAAAACCATCGTCAAATCCGTCCGCGACCTCATTGAAATTTCCGCCACGCCGACCCCCGAGCGCAAGGGCAAGAGCGGCGTGAAGATGACGAAGCAGGAGCTCCAGCGGCAGATCGAGAAGCTGGAGAAGAGCATGCGCGAGGCCGCCCGTATGATGGAATACGAATATGCCGCCGTGCTGCGAGACGAAATCATCCGCCTGCGCGGAGAGGCCAATCAGGCAAAATAACGCTCTTCGGCAGCCGCTTTTTTAACGCTTCCTGCCGGTATGATTGATAGAAAAAGCGCCCTTCGGAGGTAACTCCGAAGGGCGCTTTCCTGTTTTTATCGGGATAAATACCGGCTCAAGAACTCTCTCGTTCTGGCCTGCCTGGGGTTATTGAAAATTTCCTCGGGCGCGGCGTCCTCTAAAATCACGCCGCCGTCCATAAAGATCACCCGGCTCGATACATCGCGCGCAAACGCCATCTCATGCGTCACGACCAGCATCGTAAAGCCTTCGCCCGCAAGGCGCTTCATAACGTCGAGGACTTCTCCGACCATCTCGGGGTCGAGCGCGCTCGTCGGCTCGTCGAAGAGGATGATATCGGGGTTCATCGAGAGCGTTCTCGCGATGGCCACGCGCTGCTTCTGGCCGCCGGAGAGCTGGGCAGGGCGGGCGTTACAGTAGGCGGACATGCCGACGCGCTCTAAGTAGTCCCGCGCGATTTTCTCGGCCTCCTCGCGCTTTCTGTGAAGCACCGTCAGCTGCGGGCAGACGCAGTTCTCTAACGCGTTCATGTTATTGAACAGATTGAACTGCTGGAACACCATGCCCACACGCGCGCGGTACTGCGACAGATTGAGCTCTTTTCCCGCGATGTCCTTGCCCTCAAAGATGATCTTGCCGCCGGTCGGCTCTTCGAGCAAATTCACGCAGCGAAGCATCGTGCTCTTGCCGGAGCCGGACGAGCCGATGATGCTGATGACGTCGCCCTTGTTTACCGAAAAGCTGATGTCGCGCAGCACCTGATGCTCGCCGAACGTCTTTTCCAGATGTTCCAGTCTCAGAATCTCTTCCATCTTACTGCGCCTCCCGGATGTGAATTTCGGCCTGCGAATCAGAGCCGCTGCCGCAGATCGTGTAATTATCAGACCCCGCGAGCTTCTTTTCGGCAAGGCGCAGGAGCCGTGTGACCGTGAAGGTCAGGATGAAGTACAAAATGCAGATGACCGTGTAGACCTGGAACGTCTGCAAATTGATGCGCTTGATGACGCCCGCCATGTAGTAGAGCTCCGTGACGCCGATGACGTTCAGAACCGAGGTGTCCTTGATGTTGATCACGAATTCGTTGCTGATGGACGGCAGAATGTTCTGCAAAACCTGCGGAATAACGACCTTGACCATCGCCTGCGAGTGCGTCATGCCGACGGAGTACGCGCCCTCGAGCTGTCCCTTGTCGACAGAAATAATGCCGCCGCGGACGATCTCGGCCATGTAAGCGCCGGTGTTGATGGAGACGATGAAAAGACCGGCAGGGATGAGCGGCAGCGTCGCGCCGTCATTTAAAAAGGCGTAGCCCCAGTAGATGACCATCGCCTGCACCATCATCGGCGTGCCGCGGAAGACCTCGATGTAGACGGCGATGATGGCGTTGACGATCTTGTGGAGCGCGCGCAGAGCCGCGTTTTTCGATTTCGGCGCGGTGCGGATGACGCCCGTTAAAAGACCGATCAGAAAGCCGGCGGCTGTACCGATCAGGGCAATGAGCATCGTATAGCCGACGCCGGAAAGAAGGTAGCTGTAATATTGGCTGACGATTCCGAGTACTTCTCTGATAAATTCCATCTTAACTCATCCGTTCCGTTCGTAATTTGGGTTTCTTGCTTGAAACGCTTACTTCTTGATGATCACGACGAGGTTGCTGTTGTAGTAGCAATCGGTGAAATCGACCTGCTCTTCGCGCTCGGCCGTGGGGCTCATGCCGGCGATGATGGCGTCGACCGCGCCGGACTGGACGGCGGCAATCAGCGAATCCCACTCGTAGGAGTAGACCTCCAGGCTCATGCCGAGCTCGGCGGCAATGTACTTTGCGACCTGGACATCATAGCCGCTGGCATAGAGGTTATCCTTGCCGGAGATGGGGACAGCGCCGTTGGCATCGGTCGTCTGCGTCCAGTTGAAGGGGGCGTAGGCGCATTCCATCGCGATGCGAAGCGTGCCGTTGGAGGTGTCGGTGTTGGAAGACTGCAAGGCAATGGCCTCGCCCGCGTCGGTGTCGGGGTTCGCGCTGAGGCTCACCATCTGCGCCATGAGCGCCTGTCTTGTCTCAGTGGGAATGGTGGCCAGAATATCGTTGACGGTCGCGACCATGCTCGATCCGGTCTGGAACGCGACGGCAATGCCGGTCTCTGCGTCCGTTGCGGTAAAGCCGGTGTCGTTGTTGACAAACGGCAGATAGGTCAGCGTATCGTCCTTGCCGCAAACCTCCAGCGCCGTGGGCTCTTCGGCGACATAGCCGTCGATCGCGCCGGACTTGAGGGCGTTCAGAAGGTCGGTGAAATCAGGGTAGGACTTCTTCTCAACGCCGTCGATCTGATCAATGACGTCCAGATGGAACGTGCCTGCCTGACCGGCAATGACCGCGCCCTTGAGGTCTGCAATGGTCTTTGCGCTCGACAGGTCGGTCTTCTGCCGCGAGCCGCAGGCGGTAAGCGCCAGACACAGGATAGCTGCTGCTAAAATGATGGATACGATTCTTCTCATGGGATGTTCCTCCTTTAATTTTCTGGAAAGCTCTGAATTGATCACCAAGAGCAGGTTCAGAGTTTTCCTCAACAAAAAACGGCCAAAGCAAAGTGCTTCGACCGTTGGAACCGGGATAAAACCGTATCTTGCAAATCGAATATAGCACTC
>CAKUNY010000193.1 GCA_934668605.1 uncultured Oscillospiraceae bacterium
CAGCCGAGCGTCTGGTTTTTGGAAAGCGCCTTATAGACGAGTCCCGCGACATAGCCGCAGAGCACGGCCTTTCCGACACAGACAAGCGTCAGCCAGAAGGGGCTCGCCACCCAAAGCAGGTTTGTAAACTTGTCGGTTCCGGCAATGCCCGCGATCAGGCAGACAACGCCGAATACACCGCCAAGGAACGCGCCTGCGCCCGGGCCAAAGAGGATCGCACCCACGACGATGGGAACCAGCGTCAGGGAAATCGGCACGGGGCCGATTTTGATACCGGTCGCGATGGTTTGCAGGACGACCACCAGCGCAGCAAGCAGCGCCAGCGACGTCAGACGGACAACGGATGTGTGTTTTTTGTTTTTCATACGTACCTCCAGCTCTCGCTCCGGCAAAAAAGTGTCCGGATGCAATGCCATGATTTTTGCCGGTCGCATCGCTCAGCCTCAGCCCGCCGTCTGCTTGCAGCTTTTCCGCCATGCCGCACAAAAATCCTCGGAAACCCGACAGGGTTCCCTGCGGCTTTTGCTTGCCTGACGAAAAACCTGCGGTGCAGCCAGCAGCCTGATTCTGATCGAAACGACCTGTTTGTGTTTGATGCGTTTTCCAAACACAATGGGAAAATTACGCGAAGCTTCGCGGAATTTCAGTATTACGGGATTTCCTCCTCGACGGGCGGGTTGTAGTCCGCCTCCGGAATTCCCATCTGCTGGCCGGCCTGCATGGCCTGCCACTGCTCCTTGGTAATGAGCAGCTGCCGGGGCTTTGAGCCTTCAAAGTGGCCGACAATGCCGCGCTCTTCCATTTCGTCCATGATGCGCGCGGCTCTCGCATAGCCGAGCTTCAGCCTGCGCTGGAGCATGGAAACGGAGGCCTGCCCCGTCTCTAAAATGACGTCGACCGCGGCAGGAAGCATCTCGTCTCCGTCGTCGCCGGCGCTGTCGGCCGATACATTCGGCGCGGAACCCTCCTTGCCCTTGCCGCTCTCGGCGGCCTTCTTGTCGATTTCGGCCATGACCTCATCGGAATATTCCGCCGTATTCGAACGCTTGATGAAGCTTGCGACCTCCTGCACCTCGTCGTCGGTGATGAAGCAGCCCTGCACGCGCTTGGGCTTTCCCTGCCCCAGAGGCGCATAGAGCATGTCGCCCTTGCCGACCAGCTTTTCCGCGCCGTCGGTATCGAGAATGATGCGAGACTCCATTGCCGAGGCCACCGCGAACGCGATGCGAGACGGGATATTCGCCTTCATAAGGCCGGTAATGACGTCGGCAGACGGACGCTGCGTCGCAATGACCAGATGCATGCCCGCCGCACGACCCATCTGCGCCACGCGGCAAATGGACTCCTCGACTTCCTTTTTGGCAACCAGCATCAGATCGGCCAATTCGTCAATGACAACGACGATCTGCGGCATCGTCTCAAATTCTCCGCTGGAGCTGGCTTCTTTGTTGTAAGACGCCAGATCGCGCACGCCCTCGTCTGCCATCAGACGGTACCGGCGCATCATCTCCGTCACTGCCCATTGAAGCGCGCCCGCCGCCTTTTTGGGGTCGGTCACGACAGGGATGAGCAGATGCGGAATGCCGTTATAAATGCCGAGCTCGACCATTTTGGGGTCGACCATGATGAGCTTGACCTCTTCGGGCTTGGCCTTATACAGAAGCGAGATAATGAGCGAGTTCATGCACACCGACTTACCGGAACCGGTCGTACCGGCGATAAGCAGGTGCGGCAATCTTCCGATGTCGCCGATGATGCGGTTGCCGCCGATGTCCTTGCCGACGGCGAAGGAAACCTTCGACTTTGCTTTTGCGAACTCCGGCGAATCGATCACATCGCGCGCAAGCACCGTCGACACCACACGGTTCGGCACCTCAATGCCGACCACGGAGATCTTCTCGGGAATCGCCGCGATGCGAACGCCCGACGCGCCTAAGGCGAGGGCAATATCGTTCGCGAGATTCGTGACCTTCGAGAGCTTCACGCCCCGGTCGAGCTCCAGCTCGTAGCGCGTAATGGAAGGGCCTCGCGTGACGTTAATGATCGTTGCCTTGATACCGAAGGACTTGAGCGTATCGCTCAGGCGTTCGGCGTTCTGCCGCATTTCCTCGGTTCCGTCGTGCGTCGCGCCGGAGCCCTGTTTCAAAAGCTCCACCGGCGGATACTGATACGCGGGAGGCTCCGGCGCGCTCGCGATTTCCTGCGCAATGGCCGCGGCCTCGAGGCGCACGTCGTTCTTTTTGATCGTTTCATCCGCAGCCGGCTCTAACGGCGCAAGCTCCTCCTCGATTGCGGCGACTGCCGCCTTCGGTTTCGAAAGCGGTTTATTTGCCGCGCTCGCAGCCGCTAAAAAAGCATCCTCGGGCGCGGGAGAAACGGGTGCGGGCGCCGCCGGATGCGGGGTGTAGGCCGGCTTTTCCGGCGCTTCTTCCGGAGAATCGGGCGCCTGCTCTGCATGTGTCCGGTTCGGCACGACAAGCGGCATCTCTTCCCGGCGCAGCTCATCCAGATTCAAAGGCGGAAGCTTCTTGGGAAGCTCCTCCTGCTCCGGGACGGTATCCTCAAGCGGCGCGGAATGCGCGGGTCTGGTAGCCAGAATATCCGGCTCGTCCGGGGTTTCCCGGATGGCCTCCTGCCGCTGCTGCTTGCGGCTTTCCTCCACAAAAACGTCCGGGCGCATGGGCTTTTTGCCCGCCTTTTCCTTCGGCTCCTGCACCGGAAGCGGCGGCTCGTCCACGGGAAGGTCAAACTCCGAGGCCTTCGCGCGGCGGCGCTCCATCTGCTGCTCCACGTGGTCAATATGCTTCTGCGCCACGTGGTTCACGATCCGCTCAGCGGGGTCGGGATGCTCGCGCTTGGGCTCGTCATACTCGATTCTCGGGCGGTTTTTGATCGCGGTAATGATCCCGCTGACCGTCATATTCAGGCTCGTAATGAGCTCGAGCGCCAGCGCGGCCAGCAGCACGATCACCGCGCCGACCCGGCTGATGATGAGCTCGAGCGTCTGCGCCAGAAGGCCGGACACAACGCCCGCGCAGCTGCCGTCCAGACCGCCGTCCCAGAGCTCGGAGAACATGTCAAGCGACCACTCGGCTCCTTCCTGCCCGCCCACCAGCTGCACCAGCGCGCCGATGGTCACGGCCAGGAGAAAGCTGCATGTCACGCGCAGCGCGACGGGTCTTCCGTCATGCAGCAGCAAAATCAGAAAACCCATCACGAACGAAAACGGCAGTATGTAAAGTCCCGAGCCGATGAGCCCCTTGAAAAGCCCGATCAGCAGCGACAATAATGCGCCCTTGATGCCGAGACAGCCCAGCACCGTACACAGCGCCAGCACCAGACACACACCCGCGCCGACCTCGCGCCGGATGGGCGTCTGCGCCTTTGCCCTGGACTTTGAGCCCTTTGACGTGCTTTTCCGGCTGCCGGAGGATTTTCCGGTTGATTTGCCGCCGGAGGCACGTTTTTTTGTTTGCTTTTCCGCCATAAGGCTCCGTCCTTTCAGGAAATCAGGGACAGCAGCAGCGTCACAAGCCCCGCGCCCCAGCAA
>CAKUNY010000194.1 GCA_934668605.1 uncultured Oscillospiraceae bacterium
AGAGAAGATGGGACTCGGTGAATCGATCCGCCTTGCGCTCGAGGGGCTGAAGGCAAACAAGATGCGCGCGGTTCTGACGATGCTCGGCATCATCATCGGCATTGCCGCCGTCATCGGCATTCTGACCGTGGGCGACGGCTTGTCGGGCTACATCAACGGCACGATGAGCGACCTTGGCGCGTCGACAATTATCGTCTCCCTACAGGAAAAGTCCCGCGAGGTATCCAGCGACGATATGATGAGCATGATGGCCATGAAGCAGCCCGAAGCGTCCGACCTTATAACCCCCGAGATGGTTTCGGCCATGGAGGAGAATTTCGGCGCGCGCCTCGCGGCGACCGGGCTTTCCCAGTCCGCCGGAAGCGGCAAGGCCAGAGATGGCCGGCTGTATGCCAACGTTTCGGCCACGGGTGTCAACGAGGGGTATTTCACGGTCAACGACGTGAAGCTCTCGGCAGGGCGGCTCTTGCAGCAGAAGGACGACGACGGGCGGCGCATGGTCTGCGTCGTGAGCGATAAGCTTGTGAACAATCTCTTTGACGGAAAGCAGGACGCGGCACTCGGGCAGGAGCTTCTGGTGCAGCTGACGGGCGGAAGCTATACGTTCCGCATTGTGGGCGTTTACAAATACGAGCAGTCAGCGTTCTCCTTTTCGACGGCTTCGGATAAGGACATCTCGACCTCGCTTTACATTCCGCTTTCTACCGCCAAGCAGCTGGTCGGCGCGGACCGCGGCTTTTCGAACATTACCGTGCAGGCAGCGCTCGGCGAGAGCAGCACGGAGGTTGCGGCAGAGGTCAAAAATTATCTGAGCCGCTATTACCGCACGAATGAAAACTACACCGTCACGGCCATCAGCATGGACACGATGATCTCGTCTGTCGACTCGATGATGAGCACCCTCTCGGTTGCCATCTCGGTCATTGCGGGCATCTCGCTTCTTGTCGGCGGGATCGGCGTGATGAACATCATGCTCGTCTCCGTCACCGAGCGCACGCGGGAGATCGGCACCAGAAAGGCCCTCGGCGCGACGAACAATAATATCCGCCTGCAATTTGTCGTCGAGAGCGTGATCATCTGCCTCATCGGCGGAGCAATCGGCATTGTGCTGGGCGCGATCATGGGCTACGTCGGAAGCGGGCTTCTCAAAAACGCGGTGCTTCCGAGCATTGGCGCGATCGTGCTGGCGTTCAGCTTCTCGCTGGCTGTCGGCGTGTTTTTTGGATACTATCCCGCAAACAAAGCGGCGAAGATGGACCCGATCGAAGCACTGCGGTATGAGTGAGGGGCGTTAAGAGCCTGTAAAAAAGACAGATTTCGCTTGCAAAAAGTAAGCCGGTTTCGTATACTGATAGCAATTAGTGCATAAGAGGAAGTAGCCGGCGAGAAATCGCGACAGATGGCGTCAGAACGGTTCCTAGAACCCGCCGCTGGATGAAATGGCAAAACTCTGATTGCCGCGCGTTGGCGCGGGAATCAGAGTTTTTTTGTTTCCTTTTATACATCGTGTAATCATGGAGGGATACCGCATGGAAATCTTGTACAGCAATTTGGGAAACCTCACCTGGCAGCAGGTGGTGATGTGGGCGATTGGAGGCCTTCTCATTTACCTTGCCATCGCAAAGGATATGGAGCCGAGTCTTCTGCTGCCGATGGGCTTCGGCGCGATTTTGGTCAATCTTCCGATGTCCGGCGCGGTCGACCAGTGGGTGGCCGGGCAGGTAGAGCGCGGCGCTTTGAGCGTTCTTTATGACGCGGGCATTGCAAATGAGCTGTTTCCTCTGATTTTATTCATCGGCATCGGCGCGATGATCGACTTTGGGCCGCTTCTTACAAACCCGAAGCTCATGATCTTCGGCGCGGCGGCGCAGTTCGGCATTTTCTTCACGCTGTGCCTGGCGGGCATGTTCTTCGACCTTCCGGACGCGGCCTCCATTGCCATCATTGGCGCGGCAGACGGCCCGACGGCCATCGTCGTGGCGCAGAAGCTGAGGTCCCAGTATCTTGGCGCGATCATGGTCGCGGCGTATTCCTACATGGCGCTCGTGCCCATCATCCAGCCGCCGGTGATCCGCCTTCTGACAACGAAAAAGGAGCGGCTCATCCGCATGCCGTATGAGCAGAAGTCGGTCAGCAAGACGACAAAAATCCTATTTCCAATTCTCACGACGATCGTCGCGGGCGTGGTCGCTCCGGCGTCTGTGAGCCTCGTCGGATTTTTAATGTTCGGCAATCTGATTCGCGAGTGCGGCGTTCTGAATTCTCTTTCCGAGACGGCGCAGAAGGTGCTGGCAAATCTCATTACGATTTTCCTCGGGCTGACGATCGCTTCTCAGATGCGCGCCGAGCAGTTCTTGCAGCCGCAGACGCTTCTGATTCTCGGTTTGGGACTCTTTGCCTTCGTGTTCGACACGGCGGGCGGCGTTCTGTTCGCGAAATTCCTGAATCTCTTTTTAAAGAAGAAAATCAACCCCATGATCGGCGCGGCGGGTATTTCGGCTTTCCCGATGTCCGGGCGCATCGTCCACAAGATGGGGCTCAAGGAAGACCCGCAGAACTTTTTGCTCATGCACTCCATCGGCGTGAACGTCTCAGGTCAGATCGCGTCCGTCATCGCAGGCGGATTGATTTTGAACTTTTTCATGAAATAAGGAGGAAGAAACTATGGAATTTCATCCGGAACGTCTGGCGGAGCTTCTTCCCTACATGGGAAAAGGCATGCTCGCCATCTTCATCGTCATGGCCGTCATTATTGTAATCACCGCTATGCTCAATCGCCTGACGAAGAAATAGTTCTCAATTGCGGCATAATCCAACAACAGTTTGCGTAGGGGACGATTGAGCACATCGTCCCGGCGGAATGTACCAATTTTACGGAAATCTTCGGCGAATTCGCAACTTCCCAATGGGTCGCTCGATTGCCTCGCAGAGTTTCGCCATCCGCAGATGGCGAAATGAAATCAAAATCCATGTTATCCGGCGGCTCCGCCGACCGGAAACATACTGCTCAGGCTGCAAGTGTGGAATTTTTGCCCTACGGGGCAAAAATTATGCGCGCAGTCAGCCTGCAAACTTATCCGGAAAAGGCGAAGCCTTTTCCGGATAAAAAGCCCCCGGCGCACAGCGCCGGGGGCTTTTGCGATCGGGTCTATAAGCCGGGTTCTGTAATCGACAGTCATCTATCTAGGCGCATCGTTGCCAATGCGCTCCAGCCACCTCCTCGGAAACAGCCGGGCAGGCCTTGTTTCCTCCACGGTGTTGCTCCGGATAGAGTTTACAGCAACGGACGCTTCCACGCCGATGCGTGCGCTCTTACCGCACGTTTCCACCCTTACCTCGTCGGCGCAAACTTCATATCCTTCGCTTCGCCGCAAGCGGCAAAGCTCATACATTCCGTTGCGCCTCCTCTGCCGTCAAAGC
>CAKUNY010000195.1 GCA_934668605.1 uncultured Oscillospiraceae bacterium
CACGCCATTTTGGCGGACATCGGCGCGGCCATCGGCCCCGGACATCGGGAGCTCCCGCGGCTGCTGCCCGGGCGCATTGTGTACATCAACCGCGCGCACCGCTGGTTCCTCGTCGAGGCTTCGCTCGGCGATGGAGTGACAGTCCGCGAGGGCTTTAAATTTTGAGGGCGTATTATGACTAAGATAAAGCATCCGGTGCTTAAATATCCCGGCAGCAAGTGGCGGCTGGCTGACAAAATCATATCTATCATGCCACCGCACAGAAGCTACTTAGAGCCGTTTTTGGGAAGCGGGGCTGTGTTCTTCAAAAAACCACCGAGCCGCATTGAGACAATCAACGACCTGGACGGTGAGATCGTCAACCTGTTCCGATGCATCCGGGAATATCCGGAAGAGCTGATGCGCGCTGTGGCTTGTACGCCGTATGCCCGCGGCGAGTACGAGCAGGCATGGGGCCACTTCAAGGCGGGCGGACAGGCCCGTCCGGATGGCGTCGAAGCGGCCCGGATGACGCTGGTGCGCTATTGGCAATCGCACGGAAGCGCCGTCACCTACAAATGTGGCTGGAAAAATGACCGAGTCGGGCGAGAGTATGCTTACGATGTTCACTACTGGCGGAACTTGCCGGAGTGGATTTCTGATGCGGCAGAAAGGCTAAAGGCTGCGCAGATTGAGCAATGTCCCGCGCTTGATGTGATCCGGCGATTCAACCATCCGGATGTGCTGATTTATGCCGATCCGCCGTATATGCTATCTACCAGGCGACGGAAACAGTACCTCGTGGAAATGGCGGATGACATGCAGCACGTCGAATTGCTGGAAGCGCTCAAAGCTCACGCAGGGCCGGTTATTTTGTCGGGCTATGACAATGCGTTGTATGACTCCCTCCTGCAGGGATGGAACAAACTGCAATGGAGCGCGCAGGCGGAGGGCGGCACACCTCGGACGGAAACCGTGTGGTGCAATTTTGAGACAAAATTTGGAGAGAGAAACAGGAGAGCGACATGAAAACCATTGCGATCATGAACAACAAAGGCGGCGTCGGCAAGACCGTCACCGCCATCAACCTCGCCGACATCCTCGTCGCGGACTACGCGCAGCGCGTGGTGCTGGTGGACTGCGACGGGCAGGCGAACCTGACGCGCTTTTTCCTGCCGGGGGCGGACAAGCTGGAGCTCACCACCACGGCGGATGTGCTGCGGGGCGACTGCGAGCCGCTGTGGAGCGACAATCTCGTGCCCATCCGTCCCGGGCTCGACCTGCTGCCGAGCAGCTCCGACCTCTACGAGCTCGACCTGCAGGCGATCAAGGACGGCGTGAGCGCGCCGGAGCGACTGCGTCACTTCGCCGAGGCCGCGGCAGCGGACGGCGAGGTGGACTGGATGATCTTCGACTGCCCGCCCGGCTACACGCTCGCGAGCGTCGCGGCGCTGCTGAGCGTGCGCGAGGTGATGATTCCCGCGCTCGCCGACAAGTTCTCGCTCGACGGCGTGTTTGCCGTGATCGCGCAGCTGCGCGGCCTGAGCGCGGCCTGTCCGGGGCTGCGGTCCCGCGTGCTGCTGACGCAGACGCGCAGCGCGGAGGTGGTGGGCGAGTGCGAGAAACTGCTGCGGTCGCAGCGCGTGCCGCTGTACCGCACGAAGATCCGGCGCACGGACAAGGTGCCGGAGAGCACGGTGACGCTCTCGCCGATGCGGGAGTACAGCCCGCGCAGCAGCGCGGCGGTCGACTACCGCTGCCTCGCCGGCGAGCTGATGGAGGAGGTTTAACATGGCAGGCAAAAAGTTTGACATCACGAAATTCGCGGCGACGCTGCCCGAGGCCGTGCCCGATTCGGGCACACGGGAACAGATCGAATACATCGACGAGGCGAAGCTCAGCGGCGACGGCGAAAACTTCTACAGCATGGAGGGCATTGAGGCTCTCGCGCAAAACATCGAGCTGGTCGGATTGCAGCAGCCGCTGCGTGTTCGCCCCGACCCCGATGACGAGGGCGGTTACATCGTGGTCAGCGGGCACCGGCGCCTGACCGCGATCCGCACGATTTGCAAGGCGGACGAGCCGGAGCGCTGGCGCACGGTGCCCTGCATCGTGGAGCGCGGCGAGCTATCGCCGGCCATGCGGGAGCTGCGGCTGATCTACGCCAACAGCGACACGCGCCGGATGAGCAACGCGGACCTCGGCGCACAGGCCGAGCGCGTGGAGAAGCTTCTCTACCAGCTGCAGGAGGAGGGCGTGGAGTTCCCCGGCAGGATGCGCGACCATGTCGCCGAGGTGTGCCAGATCAGCAAGAGCAAGCTGGCGCGGCTGAAGGTGATTCGCGAGGGGCTGAGCAAGTCGGAGCAGATCGCAAAGGCGTGGGAGAAGGGCGAGCTGCCCGAGGCGACGGCCTACGAACTCGCGCACATGCCGGAAGAGCAGCAGGACGAGATCGCCCACGCCTACACGCACCGGAAGACCTACTACGGTCATGGTCTCACTTATCTCTCCACGGATAAGGTCAAAAATATCGGAGCCGCGCTGGAGGCTTTGGGTAATCTGCCGTGCGCTCACGGCGGTAAATGCGCGGATGTCGCGCAGGGGAAACGCGCGAACATCCTCGAAAAGCTGACCGAATCAGCATGGTCCTATGCCCCCTGCGGGAACACCTGCTGCGCGGACTGCTCGGAGCTCGGGACCTGCAAGCAGGTTTGTCCCCTGCTGCTCGCCAAGCAGGATATGATGAAAACAAAAAAACGCGCGGATCAAAGAGCCAAGCGTGAAAGGCAGGCGGAGGCCGACCGCCCGGTCATCGGCGAGATTAAGGAGCTGTGGCGCCGCTTTGGCGTCGCCCGCGCCGCAGCCGGGAAAAGCGTGGCGGAGTGCTACAACGCCGCGGGCGTTGTGTATGGCGTCCCCGACGCGGACGAGGTCACGCGGCTCGAAAACGGCGAGGCAAAATATGCAGCTAATACCAAGCTGCCCTATGGTTATAGCTGCTACCTCGACGACATCCACCGCTTTACGCGCGTTACGGACCTGCTGGGCGTGTCGCTGGACTATCTGCTCGGACGGTCGGACGAGCTCAGCCCTACGCCTGCTCCGAGTGCCGCGCCGGAATGGCAGACGGGCAATCCGCCGAAGGAGGGCGAATATTATGCCTGCTTTGACATCGGCAAGAATGCCTGTCGCCTTGCGACATGGAGCGGATGGGACTGGCGCTTTGTCGGAGGCGCTACGATCGAGGCCCCGTGCCTCGGCTGGTGGCCGCTGCCCGCGAGGGCGTCGGCAAAGGAGGGCGCATGAAAAATGCTTACGCAAAGGAGCAGGCGGAGCTGCGGCGGCAGCTGCTCAACTACGGGGCGCTGGTCGGGCAGCAGTTCAACGT
>CAKUNY010000196.1 GCA_934668605.1 uncultured Oscillospiraceae bacterium
CAGGAGAAGATCTGGAGCGAGATCGAGGTCGGCAAGCAGTATCACGGCACCGTCAAGTCCCTGACCAGCTACGGCGCGTTCGTCGACATCGGCGGCGTGGACGGCATGGTGCATGTCTCCGAGCTGAGCTGGAACCGCATCAAGAACCCGGCAGAGGTTGTCAAGGTTGGCGACGAGATCGACGTTTTCGTCATCGCGCTCGACCCGGAAAAGAAGAAGATCTCCCTCGGCTACAAGACCGAGGCCACGAACCCGTGGACGATTTTCAACAACGAGTACAAGGTCGGCGACGTTGTCACCGTCAAGATCGTCAAGCTCATGACCTTCGGCGCGTTTGCTGAGATCATCCCCGGCGTTGACGGCCTGATCCATATCTCTCAGATCGCTGACCGCCGCATCGGCAAGCCCGAGGATGTTCTGTCCGAGGGTCAGGAAGTCGACGCGAAGATCATCGACATCGATCAGGAGCACAAGCGTATCTCGCTTTCCATCCGCGCGCTGCTCGCGCCCGCCGATGAGGACGAGGAGTAAGTTGAAATGAAAAAGAACCTGCCGGGAGGCAGGTTCTTTTTTTCGGTATTGCCCACCGAATGGGGGCTTTTTGCTTCCTGCCGTGGCGCAGGCGCCAGTTTGAACTGGCAGAAGCCTGCCAGCCTGGTCATTCGACCCCACGCTTCTTAGCTGCGCAAAGAAGCGCCGTGTCGAGCCGCCGGGAAGAAATTGCCCAAAGGAAACCCTTGAAAGGGTTTCCTCTGGACTCCTTCGGAAACAGAGGGGTCGCGACCCCTCTGGCTCCCCGGGGGTTCCAGGTTAGCACTGCCTTCTAATGGGGCGGTCTTCTACGGTTTTTGATGGCACTCTCTTTCTGGCGTGTAGGGTTTTACCGGTTTGGTCAATGTCCAACGATCATTCTGCCTTGCGGGGGATGGGGTGAAACGCGCTAACAGGTTTTCGCATTCTTCGCAGCACCATTCGCCTTCGCCGCGCATAAGGCAGGCAATACGGTCGGCACAGTGCGCACAAACCTCCGGCAATGGATTTCGCTCAATGTATTCCATAGTATCCTCCTGAAAATTGAATTATATAGGCATATTTTAGCCTACATAATTTATTCAATCGTAGCATAAGAATCTATAGAATTCAAGTATATTGAATTATATGGACGGAATACTATGGACTATTACGCAATCGGACAGAGAATCCGGAAATGCCGCAAGGCGCAGAATTTGTCGCAGGATGCGCTTGCGGAGCTGGTGCACATTTCTACGACGCATATGAGCCACATTGAAACGGGAAATACGAAGCTGAGCTTGCAGGTGTTCGCGGATCTTGTTCAGGCGCTGCATGTCAGTGCGGATGATCTGCTGTTTGGCGCAGCTCCGGCGGGGAAGGTTGTATCGGTTCAGGAAATCGCGCAAACGCTCGAACGCTGCACACCGCAGCAGACGCAAATGCTCAAAGACATTGTTCTCGCCGCAAAACAGGCAATGGATCAATATCTGGATTAAAAAACGCTTCCGCAAAAGCCAAACCTTTTGCGGAAGCGTTTTCTTGCTCACAGGTCACCCCCGCAAGGATTTTTGCAGAGCAAAAATGCCTTGCGGCGGAGGAGACTTCCAAATCTGCCGCTCGGCAGAACGATCGTTGAACGTCAGTCAAACCAGTAAAAACCTTGCAAGCCAGAAAGAGAGCGCCCTCTAAAACCGCAGAAGGCGCTCTCTTTTATACTGTATTCAGAAACTAGACTCCCGGGATCTCAAAAGGGCCGCAGCCCTTTTGTTTCCGAAGGAGTCCGGAGGAAACCCCTTCAAGGGTTTCCTTTGGGCAATTTCTTCCCGGCGGCTCGACACGGCGCTTCTTTGCGCAGCTAAGAAGCGTGGGGTCGAATGACCAGGCTGGCAGGCTTCTGCCAGTTGAACTTTGGCGCCTGCGCCACGGAAGGCAGAAAAAACGCAGCCCGGCAGGTACTGCCGGAAAAGCACCGCCAAATGCTTATTTGGCAAGCTTCCAGTCCAGGTATTCATCATACGTCCCAAGCCGGTCAATAATCTTCCCGTCCGGCTGGAACTCAATGATCCGGTTGCAGGTCGTCTGCAGGAGCTCATGGTCATGCGAGGCAAGCAGAATATTCCCGGGGAAGGCGTCGAGTCCCTTGTTGACGGCCTGAATGGCCTCCATATCGAGATGGTTCGTCGGCTGGTCGAGCAGAATCACGTTCGCGCCCGAGAGCATCATGCGAGAGAGCATGCAGCGAACCTTTTCGCCGCCGGAGAGAACATTGACGGGCTTGAAGACCTCGTCGCCGGAAAACAGCATCCGGCCGAGGAAGCCGCGCAGGTAGACATCGTCCTTTTTGGCCGAGAACTGCCGGATCCAGTCAACGAGACTCTCCGTCTGACCGTCAAAATACTCGGTGTTGTCCTTGGGAAGGTAGCTCGTGGTGACGGTCTGCCCCCATTTGACAGAGCCCTCGTCCGGCTCGAGCTCGCCCATGAGGATCTTGAACATCGTCGTCTGCGCCAGCTCGTTTTCGCCGACGAAGGCGATCTTGTCGTTCTTGCCGACAATGAAGGAGACATTATCGAGAAGCTTCACGCCGTCGACCGTCTTGGACACATCCGTCACGAACAGGATATCCTTGCCGACCTCGCGCTCGCGCTCGAAGCCCACGAACGGGTACCGGCGCGAAGACGCGGGCATTTCCTCGACGGAGAGCTTATCGAGCAGCCGCCGTCTCGACGTCGCCTGCTTGCTCTTGGCCTTGTTGGCGGCAAAGCGCGCGATGAAGGTCTGAAGCTCCGCAATCTTTTCCTCGTTGCGCTTATTCTTGTTGCGAATGAGCTGCTGGATGAGCTGCGAGGATTCGTACCAGAAATCGTAGTTGCCGACGTACATTTTGATCTTGCCGTAGTCGATATCGACGATGTGCGTGCAGACGGTGTTGAGGAAGTGCCGGTCGTGGCTGACGACGATGACAAGGCCGGTGTCCTCGTAGTCGAGAATGAAATTTTCCAGCCAGTTGATGGCCTCGATGTCGAGGTTGTTTGTCGGCTCGTCGAGCATGACGATGTCGGGCTTTCCGAAGAGCGCCTGCGCAAGAAGCACCTTGACCTTGAGGCGGGGGTCGGTGTTGCCCATGAGATCGTAGTGGAGCTCAACGGGGATGCCGAGCCCCTGCAAAAGCCGCGACGCGTCAGACTCCGCCTCCCAGCCGTCCAGCTCCGCGAACTCGGTTTCAAGCTCGCTGGCGCGCATGCCGTCTTCCTCGGTGAACTCGTCCTTTTCGTAGAGCGCGTCCTTCTCCTTCATGATATCGTACAGGTGCTGGTTGCCCATGATGACGGTGTCTAAAAT
>CAKUNY010000197.1 GCA_934668605.1 uncultured Oscillospiraceae bacterium
TCCGCGTCGCCAACGCCCTGCGTATCGCGCTTTTCCCGCAGCAGATGCGCAAGCTCGGTCGGCATGTCGAGGCAGAGAACCAGATCCGGCCTCGGAAGCCCCATCTTGTCGTATTCCAGATCGTAGAGCCAGGTGAAAAATTCCGCCTGCGCCGCCCCTTGCAGCTTGCTTCCCTGATGGACGGCGTTGGATGTGGTGTACCGGTCGCAGACGATGAGTCCGCCCTTGTCATAAAAGTCCTTCCAGCCGCGCGCGAAGCCCGCGTACCGGTCGACAGCGTAAAATGTTGACGCGGCATAGGGGTTGATCGCGTCCGGGTCGCTTCCGAACTCTCCCGCAAGATACATCTTGATGAGCGCGGAAGACGGCTCGTCATACTGCGGGAATTTGATTTTCTCGAATCTGATATTCTGCGATTCCAGCCGCGCGCACGTTCTTGCATACTGGGTCGATTTTCCCGTGCCGTCGGTTCCTTCAAATACAATGAGTTTTCCCATGTTTTCTATCCTCTTATTCGCTTGCATACGACCGCCCACAGATACTTGGGAAGCCGCAGCATCCGGCCAAAGCGCTTGGGCTCCTTATAAAGCCGGTAGAGCCACTCGAGGTTGGCCGCGATCATCCACTTGGGCGCGCGCTTGACCGTTCCTGCAAAGGAATCGAGCGAGCCGCCAAGGCCGATCATGAGCTTGCAGGTGAGCGCCTCCTGGTGCCGCTTCATGAAAAGCTCCTGCTTGGGAGCGCCCAGGCACACAAAAAGGACATCCGGCTTTGCCTCGTTCACCGCCTCGATGACCGGCGCTTCGTCTTGAAAATAGCCGTCGTGCATGCCGCAGATGAGAAGCCCCGGGTGCTTTTCGCGCATCTTCTCCGCCGCGCGCTCGGCAATGCCGGGCTTGCTGCCAAGAAGGTAGACGCTTCTGCCGCTCTTTGCAAGAAGCCCCAAAAGCGCATCTGCAAAGTCCACGCCCGCGACCTTCTGCTTTAATGGCGTTTTCAGGATCCTGGACGCCAGCACCACGCCCGCGCCGTCCGGCAGAACGAGATCTGCGCCGTTTATAAGCGCGCGCAGGCTCTCGTCTTTCAGCGCCTCATACGCAATTTCCGCGTTCGGCGTGACAGCGTAACAGGTCTTGTCCCCCTGCAAAATAGCCGAGGCTCTGTCCAAAGCCTCCTGCATCGTCACATTGTCAAACGCGATTCCCATGATGTCCGTCTTCATCCCGGCACTCCCTACAGTCAAATTGAAGTTATTTTACCATATCTTCCGGCGTTTGTCCATCGCGGCGCGTGAAAAGTCGTCTTTCCTGTTTCACATTTTGCCTGCGCGGCATAAACTGTTGTGAAAGCTTTTTATAAGGAGGTTATCCGTATGTCTGATACGACCCGGAACACGCCGGCCTGCGACCTGAGCGGTATCCGCGAGGCGGTCTGCGTGCATACCGATAAGATTACCGACAGCTGTCTGGCCAAGGACTGCATCGAAGATCTGCACGTGTACTTAACCGTCGAGTCGCAGTGTACGCTTGACAAGGCAGTCAGCGCGAAGGCGCGCTTTGTCGAGCTCATGCACGTCGGCATTCAAACAGACCCCGTCCCCTACTCCGCCGGGTACTACACCGTCGATATCACGTACTACTACCGCGTCATTGCCGACGCCGTCATGCAGGCAGGCCGCCCCTGCACCATCACCGGCCTTGCCGTCTTCTCCAAGCGCCTTGTCCTCTTCGGCGGCGAAACGACGGCCAGAATCTACTCCAGCCGCAGCTACAAAAGCTGCCTGTGCAAAAAGAGCTTGCAGGAGGCAAGCGTTCCCGAGGCCATCGTCGAGGTCGTCGACCCGATGATCCTGGGCTCGCGCGTCCAGGAGGTCTGCGCCTGCAGCTGCTGCTCGACCGATACGCCCCAGCTCCCGCAGGGGATTCTCGACTGCTTCGAAGAAGAGCTCGTGCTGGGCGGCGAGTGCAAGCGCCTGCTCGTGACCGTCGACCAGTTCTCCATCGCGCGCCTGGAGCGCAGCACGCAGCTGCTCATCCCGAGCTTTGACTACTGCATCCCGAGCAAAAGCTGCCCAAACGTCTCCGGCGCGGCGGACGAAAATCCCTGCGAGGTCTTCAGCCAGATCGATTTCCCGATGGACGCGTTTTTCCCCGGCAAGAACGACACCTGCATCCCGCCGTCCGAGAGCTGCACCGCATGCAGCCGGACATCAAGCAAATAAGCCAAGGGGAGTGCCGCGCGCGGCACTCCCCTGCGTTTATCCCGCCGCACGGAAATTTGCAATTGCAAGACCCGCGTTTTTTTGGTATCCTGTAGTCAGACAATTCCAGTCATTTTTAATAGTATCAAGCACAGGAGGGATGCTTATGGCAACGCAGCGGCGCATCCGGCGGCTTGTGATCGGCGCGTTGTTCCTCTGCCTGACCATCTGCACGCTGGTGGTCAAAGAATATGTGTACGCGCTGCTGCTCGGCTCGGCAACGTACTGGTTGATTCTCAGCGGCATTTTCGAGGTTTTTTCGGACGAGCCGGATCCGGAGACAGGGCGGCCGGCACCAAAAGCATGGGTACTCGTGGGACTGGCCGTTTTTCTCGCCATTGCCGGGCTCTTTGTCTGGCTGAACCCCACGCGCGGTCAGACGCACAAGACTGCCGAGGACATCCAGCTCACCATCGACCGAAGCGGCGATGCGGACGCGGGGCTGCATCAGGAGTTTGTAACAGAGCCAGAAGAAAGCGCGGCAGCATCCCTGATTTCCGAGGAACCGGCTGACGAGCACAGCTATATTTTAAATACGGATTCCATGATTTTTCATGACCCCGATTGCGGCTCCGTGAAGGCCATGTCAGAGGAACATAAACAGTCTTACACCGGTACGCGCGAATCTGTGACTGGCATGGGCTATGCGGCATGTGGAAATTGTAAGCCTTAGCCTTGCTCCGCCGCAGCAAAACGAAAAATCCCCCTTCCAGCCGGAAGGGGGATTGCCTTATCGTTGCAGAATACATCCAAAAACGCCGCTTCTAAATATGAACTGTTCGAATAAGGTGGATATTGTGTTTTCACTACACCATAGATAAACACATCACAGCGTTTGATTTCTGTAATTTACTCTTTCGGCTTGTTTTTATCCGGAATCTCACTGGTCGCTTCGATCAGATTGCTCACGACCTGATTGAGCTGCGCGGCGTTTTTTGATGTAATGACCGGCACGCCGGTCTGCTGCTCGATAGCTTTTCGCGCATCACCCGCGACCTTGCCGCCGGAGCGCGCAATCTCGACGTTTTCACGCAAACCCTCCGGCGCTTTCTGCCTGGAGATCTCCGTGGTCGTAGCTTCGGCCAGCATATTG
>CAKUNY010000198.1 GCA_934668605.1 uncultured Oscillospiraceae bacterium
CTACGAGGTTTTTTGACACGCTGCAAGCCGCGCCCCGTTGGGGCGCGGCTTTGTCTCTTGTTTCCGATATTTTCCGTCCTGTTCGTAGGGGTCGATGCCCACATCGACCCGGCGGTACGAACCGCTTTTACGGAAATTTTCGGCGAATTCGTTGGTACCCAATGGGGCGATGTGGGCATCGACCCCTACGAAAATTCTAAGATATCGCGAAGAGCCGGGAAGAGGCTGAGGCTCCGGGGCAAAATGCCGTTCATGCAGGCGATGGCGACGCCGTAATTCGTAAAAGGAATCCCCTGATCCTGCGCGCATTTCATGCGGTAGAGCATCTCCCGCTCAGAGAGCATGCACCCGCCGCAATGCAGCACGAGAGAAAACACGCTCAAATCCTCCGGAAAGCCCGTTCCCGCGCTGAGCTCGACGGAAATGTCCGCCCCGCTGTAGGCCTTCAGCCATCGGGGGAGCTTCACCGCGCCAATGTCTCCGCACTGCCGATGGTGCGTACAGCCCTCGGAGATGAGGACTTTATCGCCGTTTTGCAGCTTCCGGAGCGCCGCCGCGCCATGCACCGCCGTCTCCAGAAAGCCCTTGTAGCGCGCCATGAGAATCGAAAACGACGTAAGCGGAATGTCCTCGGGGACGATTTTAGAGACGACCGCGAACGCCTGCGAATCGGTCACGACCATGTCCGGCTTTCGCCCGAGCGAGGCAAGAAGCCCAGCCAGCTGCGTCTCCTTGACCACAACGCAGCACGCGTCGCCGTCCAGTACGTCGCGAATCGCCTGTACCTGCGGCAGGATCATGCGCCCTTTTGGCGCGGATTCGTCGATCGGCGTCACTAACACAACGAGTCCGTCGGGGCTTACCAGATCGGAAAGAAGCCTTCTTCCGTCGTCCTTGGGAGACAGCGCGCCGAGGCGCTCCTTGAGCTCGAAAATCCCCTCGCCGCTCACCGCGCTGACACACAGGACATCCTCCGGTGCCGCGTCAAAGAGGTCTTTCTTGTTGAACACCACAACGTGCGGGATGTTCTTTTCCCGGAAGAGCGAGAGAAGCTCGCGGTCGTCCTTTTGAAGACCCTTCGTCCCGTCGACCACGAGAACAGCCACGTCCGTTTTGTTGAGCACCCGCTTCGTGCGCAGCACGCGCTTTTTCCCGAGCTCCTGCTCATCATCGTCATAGCCCGGCGTGTCGATGATCACCACGGGGCCAAGCGGCAGAAGCTCCATCGCCTTTTGCACAGGGTCGGTCGTCGTGCCGGGCCGGCCGGACACAACCGCCAAGTCCTGCCCGGTGACGGCGTTTACAACGCTCGATTTTCCCGCGTTTCTCAGGCCGAAAAAGCCGATATGCAGGCGGTTTGCGGATGGGGTATCGTTGAGGCTCATGAAAGCTTCCTCCTTCAAAATGGATTCTGAATGCTCAGAAATAGAGCGCGCCTGCGGCGGAGATGGGAGCAAAGATGGACTCGACCTGTTCGGACGTGAGCGTCACGCCGAAGACCGTCTCATAGTAGTCGATCGCGCGCTGCGTCACGTCGATGTCCTCAAAGAGCACGGGATAGACCGTCTTTGCCATCCACAGAAGCGTGATCGGCGTGTCGATGCCGGGGGTGTAGCTTCGGTACATGCCGAGGGGCATTTTGTAGACCCTTCCGTCCTGCACGGCCTGAATGCCGCTCCAGTCGTACGTGCCGACGGTGTTGTGATAGAGGTCGTCCGGCTGGAAGGTGTTGAAGTTCGTCATGAAAATGATATCCGGGTTCCAGTCATAGACCTGCTCGAGGTTCACGGTGACGGAATTGTCGGTCGTGAGCTCGTTCGCCACGTTCACCGCGCCGATCGCATCCGCCCACCACTGGCCGAAGAAGAGCTGGCCGGAGGTCATGATGGTGCTGTCGTTATACTGGAAGAGGAAGAAGGCGCGTGCACGCTCATCGTTCGGAATGTCCTTAACGCGCTCTTGCACCATCGCGTAGACGTCCTCGCTGTAAGACCGGCACAGTGCCGCACGGTCGTTTTCCGGGAAGATCTGAGACAAGAGACCTATCCAGTTGTTGAGCGTCTCGATGCAGTTATACTGCCACTTGTTTGCCGACACCGCAACCGCGCAGAAGCCGGACGCCGTGAGCTTTTCTCCGAGCGAGGGGTTCGACGCGCTGTAAAATACCACATCGGGCGCGAGCTGCATGAGCTCCTCGGTGTTCACGTCCGTGCCGTTCATATAGCCGGTCTGGGTGTTCAGAATTTCCGGGTAGAGCTGAGAAAGTAAGCTGTTCTGCGCGGCGGACATGCTCGACGGCGCAATACCGACCAGCTTTTCCGCCGAGTCAAAGAAGACGCACAGAACCGACGGCAGCGGCAGAATGTCGCACACGGCGATGCGCTGCGCGTTTTTGGGAACCTCTACGACGTTGTCGTTGTGGTCGGTGACGGTGATGAAATCCGCCTCCGGTTCGGCCGCTTCTTCCGGCGCGGCCTCAGACTCAGCCTGCTCGGTCTGTTCGGCGGGGGCGGCCTGCTCCGTTTGCGCGGGCTCCGCGGGAGCATCCGACTGCGCGGGAGCCGCGGGCGCGCAGCCGCTCAGAAGCAGCAGCGCCAGCAAAAGGCAAATGAGAGATTTTACGTGTTTCATGATGTTCGTTCCTTTCCTGTAAGAAATTTTATGAATCTACCAAGTCAGGTATTGCTTACTATTTAAACATGTTCCGCAAGGTTCGGGATCTGCCTGCGGAAAATCCGGCCGGAGAAGGCCTCGTGCGGAAGCTCGTAAAATTTGCTCGTCTTCGGGACGATGGGCTTATAAAGCGGGTCTGCAATGACGCGCCTTGCGCCCCGGAGCGCCTGCTCGATCTCTTCCTCGTCCTCCAATTGCAGATCGCACGCGCCGAGCACGCCCTCGGGCGTCTCTACGGGGCAGATGACCCGCGCCCCGATGCCGTATCCCACAGCGAGCGCCGCCGCGAGAGACTTTGCCGTCACGCTCTCGCCGATAATGACGGTATCGGGCGCGCCGGGCGCGCAGGTTCCGAGCACCTGCGTGTTTTCTCCCGTGCGGATGCTTTGCCGCAGCGCGTCAAACAGATAGGGCGAAAAGAAGTCTCCGAACGGCGCGCCGATGACATAGGGCGTTCCGAACCGCTCCTTGAGGTAGTTTGCAGCCGGAAGCCCGACGGACGAGACGACGAGGTTTACCTCCGCCGCACCCGCTTCGTCGATGGCATCAAAGCCGCTTCCCATCGCAAAAATGCTCTGGAGCGTAAAGCCCGCTTCCGTGAGCCTGCGCGCCATGCTCTGCACGCAGCCGTTCACCGAAAAATCCAGCGGCGTCGCACCTAAAATATTGACGGCGT
>CAKUNY010000199.1 GCA_934668605.1 uncultured Oscillospiraceae bacterium
ACGCAGGAGCAGGCGAACAAAATGTCGCCCGACGAGCTGCGCGGCAAGCTGGTGATCGGCCTTCTGCATCAGGTGCAGTACCCGGAGTTTACCTACGAATATGAAAAGCTGATTCATAGACTTGCTAAGGAGCGTGAGGCAAATGAGTAAGATGGAGCTGCGGCTGGCCGGAAGCGGCGGACAGGGCGTCATTCTGGCGACCGTGATTCTGGCGGAGGCCGCCGTATTGGCAGGAAAACACACCGCGCAGTCTCAGGCCTACGGCCCCGAAGCCAGAGGCGGCAGCTGCAAGGCGGAGGTCCTGATCTCGGACGCGCCGATCGGCTTTACCAAGGTGCAGCAGCCGACGTTTCTGATGGTTCTTACGCAGAAGGCCTTGGCCGAATACGGCCATGATCTGCCGGAAAACTGCGTGGTTCTGGCGGATGAGAGCCTGCAAATCCCGCAGGAGCTGAATCTTCCGCACCTGACGCGGCTTCCAATTCTGCGCACGGCGCAGGAGAAGGTCGGAAAGCTCATGACGGCCAACATTGTCGCCGTCGGCGCGATCAAC
Source organism: uncultured Oscillospiraceae bacterium (assembly GCA_934668605.1). Classification (GTDB taxonomy): domain Bacteria; phylum Bacillota; class Clostridia; order Oscillospirales; family Oscillospiraceae; genus CAG-170. Next base: position 554 of record CAKUNY010000199.1, read on the forward strand.
GCGCTTCTGGGGCTCGTCTCGCAGGATAAGCTTCGCGAGGCTGTGATGCTGCATGTGCCCAAGGGCACGGAGGCGCTCAACGAACGCGCGCTGGAAGCAGGGCTTGCACTCGGCGGACAGACTGCGACGCCCAGCCCCACACCCCAGACGAAGAAAAAGAAGGAGGCTCGCGTATCATGAAGATCCACGAATATCAGGCCAAGGAGCTGCTGCTTGCATACGGCGCGCCGGTTCCCGCCGGAACGGTTGCCGAGACGCCCGAGGACGTTCGGAAAGCAGCGGAAAGCATGCTGCCGTGCGTCGTCAAGGCGCAGGTTCACTCCGGCGGGCGCGGCAAGGCAGGCGGCGTGAAGCTGGCAAAGACGGCGGAGGAAGCCGAAGAGATCGCCCGCCAGATGCTCGGCATGCGGCTTGTGACGAAGCAGACAGGCGCGGAGGGGAAAATCGTCCATAAGGTGCTTGTCACGGAGGCCGTCGAGGTCAAGAAGGAATACTATCTGAGCGTCACCGGCGATATGAACCGCGCGGGGCTCGTGATCGTTGCGTCCAGCGCGGGCGGCACGGAGATCGAAGAGACGGCGAAAACCGCGCCGGAGGCAATCATTCAGGTTCCGGTTTCCGCCGTGCTGGGACTCAAGAGCTATGAGGTGATCGAGACGGCAGACCGCATCGGTCTTCCGCAGGCGCTGCGCGCGCAGTTCCAGACGCTTCTGGACGCAATTGTAAAGCTGTATCTGGAAAAGGACTGCTCGCTGGTGGAAATTAACCCGCTGGTCGAAACCGAGGGCGGAACGCTTCTTTGTCTGGATGCAAAAATCAATTTTGACGATAACGCGCTCTACCGCCATCCGGAGATCACCGCGCTTCGCGATGTTTCTGAGGAGGACGAAAAGGAATACCGCGCCTCGCAGTTTGATCTCAACTATGTGAGCCTGGACGGCAGCATCGGCTGCTTAGTAAACGGCGCGGGTCTTGCGATGGCGACGATGGATATTATCCAGAAGTTTGGCGGCAGTCCCGCGAACTTTTTGGATGTCGGCGGCAGCGCAACGACCGAGCGCGTCGCGGCAGCGTTTGAAATTCTGCTTTCCGACCAGCACGTCAAGGCCATCTTTGTCAACATCTTCGGCGGCATCATGAAGTGCGACGTGATCGCGGAGGGCATTGTCTCCGCCGCGAAGAAGACGGGGCTTCCCGTGCCGCTGGTTGTCCGGCTCGAGGGAACGAACGTAGAACGAGGGCGCGAGATCCTGCGCGAGTCCGGCATGCAGATCATACCCGCGTCCGACATGGCAGACGGCGCGCGCAAGGCGGTAGAAGCGGCGAAGGGAGGACTTTCGGCATGAGCATTCTGATCGATCAAAACACGCGGCTTCTCGTGCAGGGCATCACCGGCAAGCAGGGACAGTTCCACACCGAGCAGATGATCGCCTACGGCACGAACGTTGTCGGCGGCGTGACACCCGGCAAGGGCGGGCAGACGATTTTTGATGTCCCGATTTTCAACACCGTCCGCGAGGCCGTGCAGGCGACGAACGCCAACGCATCTATCATCTATGTGCCGCCCAAATTTGCGGCAGACTCGATTCTCGAGGCCATTGACGCCGAGCTTCCGCTCGTCATCTGCATCACCGAGGGTATCCCCGTTCTGGATATGGCGCGCGTGAAGCATTATTTAGACGGCTCCAAGACGCGCCTGATCGGCCCCAATTGCCCGGGGTTAATCACGCCGGGTGCGTGCAAGGCGGGCATTCTTCCGGGCTATATCCATAAGAAAGGTCATGTGGGCGTTGTTTCCCGCTCCGGGACGCTGACGTATGAAGCCGTTAACCAGCTCTCCCAGCGCGGCATTGGCCAGTCCACCGCGCTCGGCATCGGCGGCGACCCCATCCGGGGTACGGGCTTTGTCGACGCGCTGCGGTTGTTTGAGGCGGATCCCGATACCTACGCCGTTGTCATGATCGGAGAGATCGGCGGAGACGGCGAAGAAGAGGCGGCGGAGTTTATCAAAACCAAAATGACCAAGCCGGTTGCCGCATTCATTTCCGGCCAGACCGCGCCCAAAGGAAAGCGCATGGGGCACGCGGGCGCGATCATATCCGGCGGCAAGGGAACCGCTGCGGGCAAGATCGCGGCATTGGAGGAAGCCGGCGTCCTCGTCGCGCCGACGCCCGACCGCATCGGAGAGATGCTGGAAGCGGCCATCCGACGCGCCGGGATTTATGACGCCTGCCACACGGCAGAGTAAGGGAGGAAGACTATGATTTCTGAAATTTGCGAAATCGGCATGCTGCTGGCCTTCGGTTTTTCGTGGCCGCTCAACGCCATGAAGGCCTACCGCGCGCGCACGACGAAGGGCACGAGCCTTCCGTTTCTGCTGCTGATCCTCTCCGGCTACGTCTGCGGCATCATCAGCAAGCTCACGAACGCCAATGGCTTTAAGTGGTACGTCATGTTCTTCTACGTTCTGAACTTCTGCTTCGTCAGCCTCGCTGTCATCATCTATTTCCGCAACTGCAGACTCGACAAGCAGAAAGCATAAAATCCGAGGAAACGCTGCGGTGTATACGCAGTTCGATGTTTAAAACCGGAAATGGTAAGCAAAGCGCCCCCGCCGCCAGTGTGATACCTGACAGCGGGGGCGCTTTTTACCGCATATGCGACGGGCAAACGCTTCAATATGCCTTCACAGCTTTGATCTGCAATCTTACTTTGTCGGCAAACAGCGCGATAAACTCGGCATTGGTCGGCTTGCCGCGTGCATTG
>CAKUNY010000200.1 GCA_934668605.1 uncultured Oscillospiraceae bacterium
GGCTTATTTCGCGCGCCTCGCGCAACTCCCGGATGCGGAATCTTGTCAATTCTTGTCACGTCCTTTCTCTTGATTTTGCGTAAAATTTGTGATATACAGTAAATTGTGGATTTACTTTTCGCCGCCGACCTGGTCGCGCAACTTTGTCATGTCGATGCTGACGGCTTTTTTTGTGCGGCGCTCATAGATCGCGTCTGCCTCGTTCACGGCCTCAGCAAGCAAGCCGAGCGGCAAGCCTGTGTGTTTGCTGACAGCCGCGGCGAGCATCGCGAACTCCACAATGATTTGCTTCAAGTCGCCCTTGACAACCACAATCGCGCCGCTCGGCGCAGACTTGATGCTGATTTCAAATTCCCTCATGCCTTTCTCTCCTTTCGTTTTGTGTAAACCTTGCGTTTACCTTGTACGCCTATCTTAATCGAAGAAATTTCGATTGTCAATACTAAAAACGAAATTTCTTCGATTTTGTAAATCTTGCATAATTTCGCTATTCCTTTCTTGCCATTGGAGGATTTCCGTGTATGGATACCAGAACCCGCATTTTTGACTTGCTTGACAAGCATGGAATGGAGCAAAAAGCCTTTGCCGCGGAAGTTGGCGTATCGGAAGATACCGTCAGTAATTGGCGGCGCGGAGTCTCGAAGTCTTACAGTCGCTATCTTGTGAAAATTGCACAAGTCCTCGGCACGACGACCTCCGATCTGCTCGGCGAGGCGCAGAAAAGCAGCCCGCCCTCGGAGGAGGACAGGCTGCTGGCCGGGTATGACGCGCTCAGCGCGCGGAATCGGGAAAAGCTGGAGGAATATCTGGACCTGCTGCTATCGTCTCAAGATAGGCCATGAGACGCCCACGGTTTTCCGGCGTAAGCCGCCGGTATTTCTCAATGAGGCGTTGGTGTAACTCGGTCAAGTCCTGCGGCGCGCTGTGCTGATCTGACATGTCTATGTACCTCTCTTTACTCGTATTTTAGACCGGCCAGATATTCCATTGTAAAGCGGCCCCGCCGCCCCTGCAACTGACGACGGGGCCTGCGCAGGCGAGCTCAAATCCCGGGGGCCTGCGGTGTCCCTCCACCATAGCACCTTTCAGGCGGTTATTGTGTCGAAACAAGGGACGAACTCATAAATTCCCCGCAAATTCGCGGAGAAAATAAAAAATTGTGCCCGATTTGGGCACGGGGGAGGAAGCGCAAATGAAAAAGAGCAATTTCAGAAGTTTCCTGAGCGGAGTTGTCGTTACCCTTTTGATCGTGTGCCTTTTTGGCACGGCCATGGCAAAGTCCGGTTCCCAGTCCGGCACCCTCACATTCCGCGACATTAAGGTCACTCTTGATGGCTCGCGGATTGCGCTGACAGATGCGACCGGCGCTGCAGTCGAACCGTTTATCATTGACGGCACGACCTATCTTCCTGTCCGTGCGGTTGCAACTGCGCTCGGCCTGACGGTTGGTTGGGACAATGCCACCAACACCGTCGTGCTGACTTCTCCGGGCAAAACGCCCACGCAGCCCACAACGCCAACACAGACCGGCGAGCCGACAATGGGGCAGAAAAACGCTTTGGCAAAAGCCAAGTCTTACTTAGACTACTCGGCATTTTCTTACAAGGGCTTGATCGAGCAACTCGAATATGAAAAGTTCTCGACTGCGGATGCCACTTATGCCGTGGACAACTGCGGTGCAGACTGGTTTGAGCAAGCTGCGAAGAAAGCCAAGTCTTATCTTAGTTTCATGTCGTTCTCCCGCGATGGCTTGATCGAACAGCTCGAGTACGAAGGCTTCACGCATGAGCAGGCCGTTTACGGCGTTGAGCAGAACGGCTATTAAGTGACGCAAAAGGCCGCCGCCCGGCATGGCGGCGGTCGTTCCATTTTCGCGAAGGGAGGCGGCGCAATGATCTGCAAAGCCTGCGGCAGAGAGATCCCCGAAAACTCGATCTATTGCAACTGGTGCGGCGTCAAGCAGCTGCGCGAGCGCCGCAGCAGGGAAGAGGTCAAGGTGCCGACGCCAAAGCAACTGCCCTCCGGCAGCTGGACGGTCTACCTCCGCGCGGAGGGGCAGAGCGTCACCGAGCCGACGCGCGAGCTGTGCCTCGCCCGCGCCCGCGCCGTCCGCGCGGGGTTCCTCGAGGCGCGAAAGGCAGCCAGCGGCATGACGCTTGAGGCGGCCTACGACGCCTACATGGAGGCGCGGCAGGGCGTGATCTCGCCGTCCACCTACAGCGGCTACCTCAAGCTCAAGCGCAGCACCTTCCGGCCGCTCATGCAGCAGGATGTGCAGAGAATCACCGCCGAGCAGGTGCAGCGCGAGATATCGCAGATGGCGCTGGAAGGAAAGAGCCGGAAGTACATCGCCAACGCGGTCGGCCTGCTCTCGTCCGTCCTGCGTGTCTATGCGCCGGAGGTCAAGCTCGACGTGCGGCTCCCGCAGCGGAAAAAAGTCGAGCCGCGAAAAATCGAGGACGAGGAGATTGGCTTGATCATGGCCGCGGTGCGCGGCACGGAGATCGAGCTGCCGGTGCTCATGGGTCTGTGGCTCGGCATGCGCATGTCGGAGATCCGCGGCGCGCGCTTTGAGGACATCCGCAAGGGCCGTCTGCATATCTGCCGCGCGGTTGTTACCGACGCGGACGGAAAACCGGCGGTGAAGCCGCCAAAGACCTTCTCCGGCGACCGCTGGGTAGACCTTCCGCCGGAGATTCTGTCGCTGATTGCGGCGCAGGGGCGCAGCGAGGGCTACATCGTGGAGCTGAGCGGGACTGCGATCTACAAGCGGTTTACGCGCGCGCTGGAAAAAGCAGGCATCGAGCATTGCCGCTTTCACGACCTGCGCCACGCCAACGCGGCCGTCATGGTGCGCCTCGGCGTAGACAGCCGCTACGCGCAGGAGCGAAACGGCTGGGCCAGCGACCGGATGTATAAGCAGGTATATGGATATACGATGGGCGACAAGATGAGCGACGTCTCAGCGAGTATTGATGCTTATTTTACAGACAAGTTTGCAGACAACACGGAAAAATAGCGTAATATCAAGGGTTTTGGTGGATGGGTCACGGGTTCGACTCCCGCCGCCTCCACCAATATGAAGGAATCCCGCAAACCGTTGAGTTTGCGGGATTTCCTTTATTTTCAAGGCTTGCGCGCATTTTTGCGCTTGCACAAATTTGTGCGTTATGCGCGTTTCTGTGCGCTGTGCGCCAGATTTAAGGCGTCATTTTGCAGACGGATTTGCAGACGCAGTCAGTCCTTGCCCTTGACGATGCCGCAGTAATAAGCCGACATCTTGGGCTTCGGGCCGGGGCCGTCCTCG
>CAKUNY010000201.1 GCA_934668605.1 uncultured Oscillospiraceae bacterium
GGTAACGTAGGCAATCAGATAATCGCTACGCTCAATAGCATATTGATTCGCCCGCACGATTGCATAACGCTTCGGGCAAAGCTCCATATCGGGCGGATAAAATGTGCCGTCAAAAATGGGTGGCACGGAAATTGCGCGGTCTTCCGGATAATATGGCAGCAGCATCGTTAAGGAAATGCCCGGATGGGTGCGCCGCGCTTCGGCTACCGCCCGTGCTGCCATCCGGTCAAAGTCTCCGTAATGCCCCACAAGAAAATCTGTCACACCATACGTCGAGATATGGGTTTCAACTGCTGTCAATAGTTTTTCATAAATCCGCTCCTCTGCGTGTCTATGCCCGATAAAAAAGCATGATCTTGCTGCGTTCCCCATTTTTGCGTACCTCCTTTTTGAACGGTGAATACAGTTTAACATAACGGTATTTTTCGTACAAGTCTACTGTACTAAAATGCCGTTTCAAACGGTAAAATCGTTACAGAAAGGCGGTAGCAATACTATGGATGTTCACCAGAAACTCGACCAGCTCATGCAGAATCGCGGTTGGAGCGCATATCGGCTCTCGAAAGAATGTGGGCTGTCGGAATCCACGATTGCGAACATTCTGAAACGTAACGCCACGCCGTCAATTTCAACGTTGGAATCCCTTTGCGCTGGCTTCGGCATAACGCTTTCTCAGTTTTTCGCGGAGGGTGAAATGATCGAGTTGACACCTGATTTGAAGCCCCTGATCGAGCAATGGGTCACATTGACCCCGTCGCAGAAACAGGCGGTATTGATAATGGCAAAGGAAATGAACAACCTCAAAACCTGATTACAAACCGCCAACGAATGGCACGTTTGGTTTCTCCGGGCAACTACAGAATACAAATGCGTCTCACGGTGAGACGCATTTTTTGTTGAAATGTCTGAAACCTGTGGTAGAATGAAATTACAGAAAACCAAAAAACTGCATATTGTAACAGAGGGGGAACTACAATGAAAAAATCCAACAACTTTTCTAACGTACCGAAAACCCTTACTCCGGAAGAGGATGCAGAGCGCAACGCCCTGATTCGGAAACTTGATATATGCAAATTTGAGTTTTTCAATTTCTCTTTGCCGCCGCTGCCTGGTACAAAGGATGAAATTGATGTTGCGGTGGTGCATGGTCCCTCGGCATATCGCCGCAATAAATTTGATGCGCACATATGGGTCGGGCTGCTGAACGGAGAGTACCGGCGTTACCTCTATTCCATAGAATATTCCAAAAAGGAATACAACCCGGAGAATTATGTGGAAATGGCTTTGGAGATTTATCAAAGCGACGCTTTCCATGAAGCCTTCGCAGATTATAAAAACTGGCTTCGGAGATGCAGTCTGGATCGCTTCAGCGCAAACCCTCAATGCGTCTCACCGTGAGACGCATTTTGTCGATATTTGTTTTCAAAAACTTCATTGACATAGTTTCTTCCCGCGCATATAATAATAGTACAAGGTAGGCAACGGCGTGTGTCTGCCAGAGCGTTGAAATAAGGGAGTGTGCCGGTACGCATTGCCTTATGGAGCTTTCAGGAGGGGTTGTGCAGCGAAACCTCAAACCGGCGTAGGCATTAGCTGAAAGAAAATGCTCCGAAAGGCTCCGCATTTGCGGGGCCTTTCGTCGTACAGAAAGAGAGCTGAGAAAGATCGATCTGTTACAGAAGTGCGCACAGGGCTTTGAGCGCTTGACAAGCTGGCAGTATCACATGATTGCCGGGCGCAAAGGAAAGACCATCGAGTTTACGATCTCCTTTGACCGGGCAGATTTTCACCATCTTGCCGGTTTACATAAGTTGAAGGACAACATCCGTATCCAGACCGGTCAGCGCGAAGCGGTTATGCTGGATATTCTTGCGGGCAAATTGACGCTGCCGCAGATTCAGAAGAGCGCATTTTATGGAGAGATGGAGCCGCGCCTGCGTCCGCTTTCCATGCTGGAACAGTTTTTGGACAGCAACGACATCATCTTTCGGTATAATGCAAAGGCACGCGCCTTTTCTCTGATTCAGGCAGACTATTTGCTGCAAAACGATTTCGAGGGCAATCCGGTCTATCTGTTTCTTGCCAAGCGGAATAACGATGATACGCAGGTCTGCCGCACGTTTTTCCCAAAATCCGGTACAGACTATGCCGAGGGGCAGCCGCGTTACACGCTGCTGCGCAAAGAAAAACGGAATCTTGAAAACGGGGATATTATCGTTCAGTATGACCGGCTGACGCCAAAGCAGCCGAAAGATCAGGACGATATGCGCGAAGAATATGATCGTTCTGCTGTTTCCAATGGACGGCTGAACCCTTATATTGACCGATTAAAATAGGAATTACGTCTCACCGTGAGATTTATTTTTGCAGAGCTTCTGCAATTCCAGCTATGATATACTCGGCGCAGGGCAGCGCAATGGAATTTCCAATCGCGGCATAGCGGCTGGAGTTTCGGATTTCTTCACCGTCTGCGCCGTATTTCGTCCAGTCTGGCGGCAGCCCCATCAGGCGTTCACTTTCCGCTTCGGTCGGGTAGCGGATACAGCCACTCAGCGGATCGCTTTCGTAATAATATGCAAATGCGGTCTGCTCGGACGCTAGAATAGTTGGAAAGCTATTTGTTCGTTTTCCGAAGCTCCGAAAGAATTGCCGCTGGTCGCGGTTTGCGGCTGCCCCACGCATTTTGAATCCGTAAAAGGGCAAAATGATGGGTATTTGCCGCCCTGCTTCAAAAGAAGCATCTCTATAATCCTCGGCGGAGGGCAGCCCACCCGCGCTGCAAAGCCCAGGATTCTGGAGCATTGCACGGGGCTTAAATAATATCTCTGCGGCACGCTGTCCTGCAAAATCTGCCACAACAAAGACTCTTTCTCTGCGTGCGAGTTTGGGCTTCGACCAATACTGGGCGTCCAGGACACGCCATGCCAGATCACACCGTCGCCCTCGCACCATTCCGGCGTCTGCCCAGTGTCCAGAATCAGGCATTGAAACCTCGGTGCCCGCAAAGGATTTGAGTACGGCAAGATAGTCGCGTTTATCGCTTGATAGCATAGCTCCAACGACGTTTTCCCAAACAGCGATAGCTGGATATAGCCCTCCACTGGCATCCCTCATTTCTTCAATAATACGGATCGCCTGATAAAACAGGCTGGATTTTGCGCCCGACAAGCCATCTCGCGGGCCGATGGATGACAAATTTTGATTATCCTGAATTCGGGATAACCAAAATTATGCCGAAGAAATGATTATCCCGAAGTATGCGGCAAAATACCT
>CAKUNY010000202.1 GCA_934668605.1 uncultured Oscillospiraceae bacterium
GCCGCGGGCGCCGCCGTAGGCGATATGCCTGTGCTTGTCTTTCAGGAAAAGCACCTGCTTCGGCTGCGCAGTTCCAAGATCCAACGTCTTCATTCGCTGGACTCCTCCGCGTCATTTTCCAGCAGGATCCGCGTTCCGCCGGTCTCCTGCTTTTCGTCCCCGGCGTCTCTGCGATACCGGAACCCGTACTCCAGCACAAACTGCGCGCCTCTCTGGGACTCCCGGTCGAACAATTTCTCCGCCGTATATTGTTCCACGCGCGTCTGCGCGCGCGAAATCGAGTCCAGAAATTCTTTCTTGGCCTTGTAATCATACAGGCTCTGCTTGCTGGAAAACCCCAGCGCCAGCGCAAGCCCCGGGATCGTCGGCGGCTTCCGCCCCACCCAGATCGGCGTCCCGTCCTTCTGGTTGAAGACGATCCTTCCGTCCTTATCCCGCAGGAGCTCCCCCTTGCAGCTCTCGAAATACGCCTCGATCTTCTCCTCCAGCTGCTCCACGGACTCATATCTCGGTTTCCTTGCCACGGCTCACGCCCCCTTTCTGCTTCTCAGCATAGCCTATCCGGAAAATCTTTTCACCCCACGCACGCAGAATGAGCGCATACGGCGTTCCGCATGCGCTTCGGCATTCATTCTGTTCTTTCGTAATAGCGGAGCTTTGCCGCCGCAATACTGCACCGCACATAGTCAAAGCTCGCGCAGTATCGCGTGATGTAGTCTGATGTCTCCCGCCGCTCAGGAAATGCGAGCACGCATTCTCCCTCGCAGCGGATCGTCTTTTTCCCGGCTGCCTGCCAGAATGGGCAGATATACTCCCGGTGCCAGTAGTCGCTCGTCTCTATCACCCTTTCGTTCTGAAACTCGACACATTTACGAGGTTTAAAGAAGGCGGCTCCCATTCCGCTTGTGTGTCTCGTTTTTGGGATCCCATACATATTTGAAATATAGGAATCCATACTGCGTGGCTCTGGACTCGACGAGGATGTAGCCGCGCGGGGCGACCGGCGGGCGCGTCTGGCTGTAGTCCCGGACCGCCTCGGTCGCGGCCTCCGGCTCCGGCCGGACGCAGCTGCGGCTGGCTTTGTACCGGTGGCCGCCGAACTCTTTTCTCCAGTGGCCGTGCAGGTAGTTGGCAAGGGCCGTGTAGTCCTGCCCGTGGTCGACTTTATTTCCGTTTTCGTCCAGGTAGTAGTTGTGCTTCCGCAGCGGCTTGCAGTCGATGACGCTGCCGAGGCCCCAGAGCCTGCCGAGCTCGTCGGCAGGAATGCCGTCCGTGATCAGGTGCAGGTGGAAGCGGTTGGTCGATTTGCCCCGGCCGTAGACGATGACGATCTTTGCCTCCGGATACCGGTAGACCATGCGGCGGTAGAAATTATCCCGGATCCTGCGCATCTCCTGCGCTGTATGTACCTCATGCTCTTGGTCGAGCGTCAACGTGGAGTAGTAGCTGGTCGGCCCGAAGTTGGCGTTGACGAGCGCCGCGAACTTCGCGGCCGAGACTCTGGTGTTGAATTCTTCGCGTTCTTCCTGCGACTGGAACCGCGGCTTCTTCGGCCGGCTGGTCTTCACATCCGCGCCGTCCGCCACCGTGTACACGATCTGCTCGCAGACCCTCCCGGAAAACTTCCGGCGCTTGTGTTTCTTTGCCATACTCCATCCTCTTTTATACAAATAGTGATAGCTGCGCCGTATGCGCGGCGAAACGTTCCTCTTGTTTTGCGAAATAATCCTTGTCGATCTCACACCCAACGAAATCCAGTCCTGCGTCATATGCTGCGATCCGGCTGCTCCCGCTCCCGAGGTGTGTATCGAGAATCTTATCTCCAGATTTTGTGTACCGAGCGAAGATCCACGCATAGAGCGCAACTGGCTTTTGCGTTGGGTGAATACGTATTTCCTTGTTTTTTGTACTCTCTTGCAGCATCCCTTGCCAGCGATATTTAAATTTTCTGGCCGCCGACTTGAATGATGTGTACGCGAGTTCGCAATCCGCGAAGTCGTTATCGCCGTTGTCTTTGTCCCACACGATCCAGCATGGGCTGTCTTTTTGCGTAATCTTCGACATAAAATAGTTGGCGCCAAATATAACCTGATTTTTGGATACTCTTTCGAGCTCCTCAAAGTATCCCTTCTCTGGTGGCTGCTTGTCCCAATCTTTTTTTGTAAAATTTGTGTTTTTTGCTAGGACGCTCCCGCCTATTACTCCGCCATCCATCCCGATCCCGTATGGAGGATCGACAACCGCGAGATCAAACGCCTTATCCGGCAGTGTCCGCATATACTCCATGCAATCCATGTTGTACGCAATGTTCATGGTAATTCCTCCCGTTCTGCCCGCTCAAAGCGTGGCCGGAGATTCCGGCCATGCGTTCAGCGATCAGCCGGACATGTCGTGGCGCCGCGGGTACCATTTACTGCCGTCTGCAACAAGAACCCGAGCAACATCCACACTTTGTCTTTCACTTTGCCCATGCAGATAGCTTCGCCCATCATCTCGTCGTAGTTCTCCGCGCTCACGCAGCTCGAACTTTCAACGATTTCAAAGCCATTTCTAAGCACAGCCCTTACGACGGTCGTTTTTCCTCCGAGCTTTTTCACCTCATGGAATGCGATAAAATCATCAACCATCCTCTGGCTGATACTCGGTTTCTCGGTTTTCAAGCATCTGTTCGCCAAAAGCGGCATGTACGCCTTTTCAAACACATCTGCTGGGCTAAAGCTCTCATACCCGTCCTCATACCGCACTCGGTACCCATTTTTTGTTCTCTCCGCCTCTACCATTTTTGTTCCGATGTACTTTTGCATTTTTGTGCTCCTTTCTGTGCCCATAGGCTTCGGGCTATCTGCCCGCTCAAAGCGTGACCGGAAATTCCGGCCATGCGTTCAGCGGTCAGTTCGTGTATCCGCATGCCTTGCATGTGCATACGTCTGTCTCAGCGTCCCATTCGCAATCTGATGCCCCGCATTTCGGGCAGTACCCCCACGCGCCTCGTGCTCCTTTGGGATCTGGCCCCGGCCCATTCAGCTTTGCATACCACAGAGCCCCCTTTTGGCCCGGGTCTTCCCAATGTGCGGTATGCTCACGATTGTCCCCGCGTTCCTCTCTTGCCTTCTCGATCCGCATTTCCAGACGAGCAAGCTTTTGCCTTCTGGCTATCTGCACTTCCACCGGAACGCCGAACAGCAGCATCATTTCTTCCAGCGCGATCTG
>CAKUNY010000203.1 GCA_934668605.1 uncultured Oscillospiraceae bacterium
TTCGCGTTCAATCAACCACTTTTTCAAACTTTTCTGAAGTTTGAAAAAGTGCTCAGCGTGTCAAAAAAGTCATTTTTGACACGCTGGTCAGTAGATACATCATATCGATTTTTCAAACTTTTTCAAGGGGGTTCTGGAAATTTTCCCGGCAGAAAAATTTTCAAGGCTGGGGCTTGACGAAACGGGGCGTTTTCCCTATAATAAGGGCGAACCGCATACAATCGAACACAGGGGCGCTGGGTAACCGGCTGAGATTGCGCGTCGCGCTTGTCCCTTTAACCTGATCCGGGTAATGCCGGCGTAGGAAGCTGATTCGTTTCAATCGTTCTGCCGCTCTACACCATATCCGGTTGTAGGCGGTATTTTTCTATTCTGAGGTGTTTTACCATGACAAAACGCAAACTGACGCTCCGCTGCATATGCGAGGGCGCGCTCCTGCTGGCCTTGGCGCAGGTGCTGGGCTATCTCAAGCTCTGGGAGCTGCCGAACGGCGGTTCGGTGACGCTTTCGATGCTCCCGATCTACGTGTTCTGCATCCGCTGGGGCTTTGGCCCGGGTCTTCTCGTCTCGTTCACGTTCGGCCTTTTGCAGCTGTTTCTGGATGTGGCGTATGCCGCGGGCTGGCAGTCGATCATCGGCGACTATCTGCTGGCTTTCGCCGTGATGGGCTTCGCGGGTCTGTTCAAGGGCAAGAAGGGCGGCATCTACTGGGGCTCTCTGCTCGGCACGTTCCTGCGCTTCCTCGTTCACTATGTCACCGGCGCGACGCTCTGGGCGGAGTATATGCCCGACGAGTTCTTCGGCATGACGATGACCTCTCCGTGGATCTATTCCGCGCTCTATAACGGCAGCTTCCTGCTGCTGAGCCTCATCATGGTGCTCGTCGTCATCCGGATTTTGCAGAAGCCCCTCGGCAAATATCTCCGCGGCGACGACCTCAAGAAGTAATCACCCGCACAATTTCCGTCCGCCCCTACGGTTCTTTTGGGAATCCTTCGGGACTTGCGTAGGGGTCGATGCCCGCATCGACCCGGCGGTAAAACCCGTTTTTACGGAAATCCAATGCGAATTCGATGGTTCCCAATGGGGCGATGTGGGCATCGCCCCCTACGAGCCTCCCGGAGGTGCGCAGAAATCCCGGGGGTGCGCAGAAATTCCAGAGGTACCCAAAAATTACATAAGGATCAGCGCCGGTTTTCTCTTTTGAGAAGATGGCAAAAGGACTGCTGCAATTTTGCGGCAGTCCTTTTTACGCTTATAACGGGCTCTTTTTGATTTTCGCGAACGGGCGCGGGTATTTAGGCAGTGTGGGCTTGTCCTTGCGGATGACGACGGCGCGATGGACGGCGCTTGATACCGCATACTCAAATACGCGCTCGACGGAGCCGCCGAGAAGGGAAATGCCCTTTTTCGCCTCGTCGAGCTCGAGATCGGCCAGCTGCCCCTTCATCGCGACGAAAATGCCGCCCACCTTCACATACGGAAGGCAGAGCTCCGCGAGAATGTTCAGCCGCGCAACGGCTCTGGACACCGCGATGTCATACCCTTCGCGGCAGGAGGCCACGTATTCCTCGGCTCTTGCCGTCACAACGGTGGCCTCTACGCCAAGCTCCGGCAGAACCTCGCGCAGCCAGTCCATGCGCTTGCCGAGCGAATCGAGAAGCGTCAAATCCATCGACGGCTCCGCGATTTTCAAAGGAACGCCCGGAAAGCCCGCGCCGCAGCCGATGTCGACGACGCGTTTGCTCTTAAAATCCGCCGCGTTCAAAAGCGCGAGGCAGTCGTAAAAATGGAGCTCCGCGACCTGATCAGGCTCGGTGATGGCCGTTAAATTCATGACCTGATTCTTTTCCAGAAGCGCCCGCCCGAAGCGCTCAAAGGTGTCGAGCTGGCTGTCTGACAGGGAAATATTCTGTTTTGGGAGCAGGCGCTGCAAGGTTTCTTTCATAGCTTACCTTTCGTGAAGGAACAGTACGCCGATCGTGCCGGGACCGCAGTGGCTCGAGACGGTGCACCCAGCGCGCGTGACGCAGATTTCCTCAAAGTTCTGATATTGGCGGACAGCTTCTTTCGCTGTCTCGATGATTTCCTCCGGCACACCGGAGTGCGTGATGAAGACGCGGCGCGGATTCAGGTGTTCCTGCCCTTGCAGCCGATCCTGGATATATGCCTTGACGCAGGCCTCAAACGTGCCGCGGTATTTTTTGCAGACGCCCATTTTGCCGTCTTTTACTTCGATGGCCGGGCGGAGCCGCAGCAGATTCGCGCCCAGCACGGCGACGGACGAGCACCGGCCGCCCTTTTTCATGTACTCAAGCCGGCTTAAAATGAAGCTTGCGTCGACGCTTGCTGTGAGCTCGGTCAGATAGTCTACAATTTTGCGCGGCTCCATTCCCTCCCGCGCGCAGCGCTCGGCCTCCAAAACGACCAGGCCGTGCCCGGTGGAGAGATTTCGAGAGTCCACGACGTAGACATTCGGATACTCCGCCGCCGCGAGGCTCGCGTTCTGATAGCAGCAGGAAAAATCGGAGGAAATGCAGATGTGGATGACAAAATCGTATTTCCGGGAAAGCGTGGAAAACAGGCGCACGTAGTCGGACAGATTTACAGCAGCCGTTGCGGCAAGCTCGCCGCCATTTGCTACGTGCTCATAGATATCGTCCGGGAAAATGTCCACGCCGTCGCGATAGGTTTTCTCTCCCAGCTGGACATAAAGCGGCGTCAGGCCGATGCTGTACCGTTCCAGTTGTTCAGGGCTCAGATCACAGGTCGAATCGGCGGTAATTTTATAGTTCAAAGTCCTCACCTCTCGTTGATTCGCGTAACTGGTTTTTCTTTCTTTCGCGAAGCGAGCGGAAAAAGGTCTGCAAAAGCGCCCGGCATTCCTCCTCGAGAACGCCGGTTGTGATGTCGGGACGAAAACATCCCGGAAGACAAAGAAGATTGACGAGCGAACCGCCCGCGCCCATTTTTGGATCCGCCGCGCCATAGACCACGCGCGGGATCTGTGCGCCGGTGATCGCGCCCGCGCACATGCAGCAGGGCTCGAGCGTCACATAGAGCGTACACTGCCACAGCCGCCAGCCGCCGAGTGTCCGGCAGGCCTCGCCGATGGCCTCCAGCTCCGCGTGGGCAAGGGCAGACTTTCCCTTCTCCCGGCGGTTTCGCCCCCGGCCGACGATCCGGCCGTCTTCCA
>CAKUNY010000204.1 GCA_934668605.1 uncultured Oscillospiraceae bacterium
CTACACCTCCTCCAATAGCGTTAATACCGAAACAAACAAATCCGTTTCATGCAGAAATACATTATAGCGTGCAAGACGGCAGAAATCAATAGCTATTTTTCTTTTTTTCTAAAAAATCGCATACGGGCAACCCTGCGCGGCAAACTACCAAAGAGGTGAGCCATATGGATTACGGAACAGATCTTGCGATGGAGGCGTATTCTCTCTGGAAGCGGGACGCGGGGGAGACGACAGAGCTTCCCGGCGTCATTGCGCGCGAGGAGGACGCGGGCGGGGTTCACATCACGCGCGTGGAAATTCTGGACGAGGACGGCGCGCAGGCACTCGGAAAGCCCGTGGGGCGGTATGTGACGCTGGAACTTTCCGCGCTTGCCCGGCGCGAGAGCGGAAGCTTTGAGAAAGCGGCGGAGGCGATCGCAAAGGAGGCGGCGGCGTTTTTGCGCAGCCCCAAAAGCGTTCTTTGCGCGGGACTCGGAAACGACGCGCTCTCGCCGGACGCGTTCGGGCCGTGGACGCTTGAGAATCTTCTCGTGACGCGGCACATGAAAGCGCGCATGCCGGAGGCGTTTTCCGGGTTTTGCAGCGTCTCGTGCGTGAAGCCCGGGGTTCTGGGGACAAGCGGGATGGAGGCATTGGAGCTTGTGCGCGCGCTGGCGGATGCGATAGAGCCAGAGGCGGTCGTTGCCTTCGACGCGCTGGCGGCGGCGGAGCCGGAGCGGCTTTGTACAACTGTCCAATTGACAGACGCGGGGCTGGCTCCGGGCTCGGGGCTCGGGAACCATCGCGCGGCCTTTTGCAAAGAGAGCCTCGGGCGGCCGGTTCTGGCGGTTGGAGCGCCGACGCTCATGCGCGCCGAACGCCTTGCGGGGCGGGAGCTTCCGGGGCTTTCCGGGCTCATCGTCACGCCGCGGGACATTGACCTTCGCGTGCGCGAAATTGCCAGAGCCGTGGGCTATGGGCTGACGCTTGCGCTGCACCCCGGGCTGACGGTTCAGGACGCGGCGGATTTTCTGGCATAATGTTCGGCATCGTTATGTCAACAGAATTATGCGCCGGAAGCGGAAAGTGGCCGGGAAAGTTCCTGTGGACAAAAATGTGGACAATGTGAAAAACTTTGCCGCACAAGGAGAAATCCACATTTCCACATTGTTATCCACATGCGTTTTGCACAGGCATTTGCCCGGGAAAAGTTACAAATCGGTTACGGCACGGGAAATTACGTCGACACCGCAACTGGATTATTGTCAACTATTTATGCTTAAAAATTGTTAGAAAGTTATAATTTCAGCACAATTCCGAATATCTGAGCTGCCCATACGCGAAAATTGCCGAAACAAAGACCGTATCAAAACGCTTTCCCGGGAAATACTCCCCAGTACACAAGAGGACATTTTGTACACAACACAAGGCGTTGGAGGGTCTGGGGATATGCAGGGAAAGGTAGAAATCAGCGGGGTCAACACGGCAAAGCTCAAAACGCTTTCGAATGACGAGATGATGGTTCTCATTGACCGCGCGCAGGCGGGAGACGAGGAGGCCAAGCGGAAGCTTGTCGAAGGGAATCTCAAGCTGGTGCTTTCCGTCATCCAGCGCTTTATGGGGCGGGGCGAAAATCCGGACGATCTGTTTCAGGTCGGATGCATCGGACTTCTCAAGGCCATCGCGAATTTTGACACGTCAAAGCAGGTGCGCTTTTCGACCTACGGCGTTCCGATGATCGCAGGAGAGCTCCGGCGGTATCTGCGCGACTACAGCCCCATCCGCGTCAGCCGCTCGGTGCGCGACACGGCCTACCGGGTCTTGCAGTGCAAGCAGGAGCTGCTCGAAAAAAACGGGCGCGAGCCCACGATGGAGGAAATCTCAAAAGCGATGGACGTGCCCTTGGGGGAGGTCGTGGGCGCGATGGACGCGATCGCGTCTCCGGTGTCTTTGTATGAGCCCGTGTATTCCGACGGCGGAGATCCCTTAACGGTCATGGATCAGGTGCGCGACACGAAAAATACCGACGAGCAGTGGCTGGACTCCATTGCGCTGCGGCAGGCAATGCACAGGCTTACGGAGCGGGAAAAGCGGATCCTGGCGCTCCGGTTTTACGACGGGCGGACGCAGATGGAGGTCGCGGGCAGCATCGGCATTTCACAGGCGCAGGTGTCGAGATTGGAGAAAAACGCGCTCAATACCATCCGCAAGGCCATCAGCGTATCCTGAGCATACCGTGCGGCGCTCCGGCATAGAGTAGCTGTGGGGGGGATTATATGGTCAACCGATTTTCAGAGCTTCGCAGCAAGGAGATCATCCACGTCTGCGAGGGCACGCGGCTCGGATACTGCAACGATCTTTGCATCGATACCGACACCGGCCGGGTCACGGCGCTCATGGTCCCGGGGCCGTGCCGGTTTTTGGGGCTCTTTGGCCGGGACTCGGATTACATCATTCCGTGGTGCTGTATCCGAAGGATCGGGGAGGATATCATTCTCGTCGAGGGCTCCATTTCCTCCTGGCGCGTGATGCGCAAAAGACGGGGGCTGTTCTGATGCAAAAAGTGCAAAAATTTTGAAAAAAGCCCTTGCAATCGGGAAATGCTTCTTGTATAATATTCTGGCGCTGCGAAAAGCGGCGACAATTTCAAACCACACATCCGGCGTTATTGCCTTCTTGTGCCCGCAAGGGTGGAGGCCTGCCGAGCCGGATGGAGGTCAAAACAAAAGGAGAAAACAAAATGGCAGTCGTATCTATGAAGCAGCTGCTGGAAGCTGGCGTCCACTTCGGCCACCAGACCCGCCGCTGGAACCCCAAAATGGCAACCTACATCTACACCGAGCGCAACGGCATCTACATCATTGACCTTCAGAAGACGGTCAAGAAGCTCGAAGAGGCATACTCCTTCGTGCGTGAGCTGGCGGCCAACGGCCAGTCCATCCTCTTTGTCGGCACCAAGAAGCAGGCGCAGGACGCGATCAAGGAAGAAGCCGAGCGCGTCGGCCAGTACTACGTCAACGCCCGTTGGCTCGGCGGCATGCTGACCAACTTCCGCACCATGCGCACCCGTATCGACCGTCTGGCTCAGCTCAAGAAGATGGAAGAGGACGGCACGTTCGCAATGCTTCCCAAGAAGGAAGTCATCAAGCATCAGGGCGAAATCGCCAAGCTCGAGAAGTATCTCGGCGGCGTCAAGGACATGAAGAA
>CAKUNY010000205.1 GCA_934668605.1 uncultured Oscillospiraceae bacterium
GCGCAGCGCGGTCGGCGTAAGCCGACCGGATAAATTTTGAGCTCCGCTCAAAATTTGGACATCCCTCCTATTCAGCCCGCACCCTCATCGCTTTCAATCCCGGCCCCAAATCCAAAACGTGTACGTCACCCTCCAAAGATGTCAAATAATGTCGTTTTTGGAGGGTGGCGTACATGTTTTGGACCCTACGCCAGCATCCGCTGCCGACCGTTTGCCGAGGAATGGGGTCATGACACCCGACAACCATGTACTATGTACGGGCATTGTCTAAACCAACAACTCAAAGGACCCCATCTTGCCCGTTGTCGCCGCTATGACTGTTACCGCACACGCCTCGGATGCCATGGTCGCTATCCCGTTTTGGCTCGAGATGTTCGCCGTCGTCGCGGCATCGATCTCGGGCGTGCTGGTCGCGCGCGAACACAAGCTCGATTTGGTGGGCGCGGTTGCACTCGCCGTGGTTTGTGGCTTGGGCGGCGGTCTTTTGCGCGACATGACGCTCCAGGTGGGCAACGTCTACATCCTCAACCAGCCCATGGCGCTGCCGCTCTCCATCGCCACGGCGGCCATCATCTACATCTTTCCGGCAATCGTCGACAAGCCCGAAAAACTCATCCCGCTGCTCGATATCATCTCGGTCGGCATCTATGCCGCAACCGGAGCGGACAAGGCACTGGTCTACGGCTTTGCGCCGGCCGTCTGCATCATGATGGGCTTCTTTACCGCAGTGGGCGGCGGCATGCTGCGCGATAGTTTTATGGGCGTGGTGCCGGGCATTTTCCAGCGCACCAACTTCTATGCCATCGCAGCCATCGCCGGCTCGGCGAGCTATGTATGCCTTGTCATGAGCGGCGTCGTCAGCAACATCACCGCGTTGATCGTTTGCGTTGCGATAACCATGGGACTGCGCTGGCTGTCGCTGCGCTTTGACATCAAGAGCCCCACCGAGGAAGACATCGCGCGCTTTTTGCACCGCAAAAAGTAGATTGCACGGCGTCATGCTTCGAAACGCAACCGAGAGGTTCTTTTAGAGCGCCCGCGCGTTGGGTACCCTGTTAGGTATATGCCGAACACCCAACAAAAGGATCAACCATGGCTTTCAATCAAACCGCGGCGGCGCCGTCACACAAGATGCGTCGCTGCCTGCTTATGGCATTCGCGCTCATCGCGCTGGCACTCACCGCCCTTCCCGCTACGGCTCTTGCCGGCACGGACACCGCGGGCAACGTGCTAGCGACCGACAATGACTCCAATCCGTCCGGCGTCGAGGGCGACCTGTATTGGGCCGGACAGAGCCTCGACCTGGACGACGCTTCTATCGACCGCGACATTATTGCAGCGGGCGAGAGTCTCTCCATCCGCGACTGTACCGTTGGCGGTGCCCTCCGCTTGGCAGCGCGCACCATCGATATCGCCAAGACCACGGTTGATGGCAGCGTGACTATCGCGGGCCAGCACGTTGTTCTCAACACCGACAGCTCTGCCAACTGCTTCTATGCGATGGGCGAGACAGTCGCCCTGCGCGGTTCTACCAAGTCGGCAGCGCTCGCGGGCGATACGGTAACTATCGATGGCACTGTCGATGGCGATGTTGAGGTTTGGGCCGACAAGCTCATCTTGGGCAAGAACGCCCGCATCGCCGGCACCGTGAATGCCCATGTTTCCGAGGACCCCGAGCGCGCAGCGGGAGCCGAGGTCGGCGCGCTTAAAATCGACCGCACCGAGAACGAGGATACTTCCACCGTTAACGATGTCATCGGCGGCATCGTCGCCGCGGCGCTTTCGACCTGCTTCGTCGCTTTGCTGCTCGAGTTCGTCTTTCCGCGCGCGACCGCCAGCGCCGCCGGAATGCTCCACCAGCGCCCCACGCCGCTGTGGGTGAGCGGTCTTCTGGGCACGGTCGCTATCGTCCCCGCCGTCCTACTGCTGATTATCTCGATCGCCGGGCTGTCGCTCGCCGGTGCCCTCATGTGCGCCGTGATTGGCATCGCACTGGTCTCGGCAGCCTTCGCGGGCTGCGCCATCGCACGCATGGTCGGGCACAACCAGAATCGCTACGCCATGGCAGCCGCCGGCGGCGTGATCGCAGGCGCGCTTACGGCAATCCCCCTCGTAGGCAACTTCATCAGCGGCGTGGCCTTCGTCTTTATGCTCGGTTACATCATTCAGATCATCTGGCACAACGCTCACCTCAAGCCGCAGCAGACCTCCAACATGTCAGGACTCCCCACCGCCTAGCAACCAACCACCAAAAAGGGGCCAGGCACCTTTGTGGTGGTGCAAAGGGGTCAGGTTACTTTGCACCAACAAACGAAGCGGGGCACCCGATCTCATTCGACCGGGTGCCCCGCTTTTTCATGTCTCGTGTTGATATTCGAGGCGAACGATTACTCCTCAGAACCCTCGTCACGCTTACGACTACGGATAAGGTGCGCCACGCCAATGCACAGCACCGCACCACCAGCAATCCAAGTAAAGGTCACGCCGTTGAGACCGGTGAGGGGGAGGTTGGAGCCCTTCTTGTCGACAATGGTGAAGCTGAGCTTACCGACCTCAGCCTTTGCAGAGTCAGCCTGAACAACATCTTGACCTGCCACGATGGCGCTCGTAGCGTCAGGCGTCACATCCGTACCGGCCTGATTGAGCGTACGGCTGATAGTGAAGGTAACACCATTTGCTGCGGAATTGTTGTATCCAGGCGCCGGCTCAACCTCCTTGAGGACATAGGTGCCCTCATCGAGACCGACAACGTTAATCTTGCCGTAGTTATCCGTGGTAAGCTGCACCACTTCGCCCTCTTTATGCTTTACGCCCTTAGCGTCGATGTATTTGTTTTCGGTGGTTTCGCCATTCTTCTCCTGCAGAGTGAATTTAACGCTCGGAAGAGTCGGATTTTTGCCATCTACAGTGTCACTACCGACCTTGGTGACGTCAATGCCGTAGGTGTAATCATAAGCAGGGTGAATTACCGTATTGCCCTCACCATCACCGTGCGGGTTGTTAGAGTAGGTGAGCTTAACCTCATTCTTCTGCGCCTTGCCGACGAGTCCCCTGAAATCGGTCTTAATGGCGCCATTCTCGTCGAAGATCTTGGTGGAATCGAGCTTGGCCTGGTAATCAACGGTCACCTTGGAGCCGCCATTCAGGGCGATAGTGTCGCCGCCCTCATTCTTGCACGCCTTAAG
>CAKUNY010000206.1 GCA_934668605.1 uncultured Oscillospiraceae bacterium
GGCGAAGAGAAGGAGCTTGCGTTCGTCAAGTCCGTCATCGACCAGACCGCGAAGAAGATCATCAAGGCTGCCGGTTCCGACATGACCTACAAGGTCGGCACGATGATCGAGATCCCGCGCGCTGCGCTGACCGCTGACGCAATCGCGAACCAGGCTGAGTTCTTCTCGTTCGGCACGAACGACCTGACCCAGATGACCTTCGGCTTCTCCCGTGACGACGCGGGCAAGTTCCTCGCGTCCTACTACGACAACAAGATCTACGAATCCGATCCGTTCTCCAAGCTCGACCAGGCTGGCGTCGGCCGCCTCGTCAAGATGGCAGCGGAGCTCGGCCGTCAGACCCGCCCGGACATCAAGCTCGGCATCTGCGGCGAACAGGGCGGCGATCCCTCGACCGTCGAATTCTGCCACAACATCGGTCTGAGCTACGTCTCGTGCAGCCCCTTCCGCGTTCCCATCGCAAGACTCGCTGCTGCGCAGGCCGCGATCAAGGCGAACAAGAAGTAATTCCCTTTCTCAAATATGCGAACCCCCAACCAGCTCAGCTGGTTGGGGGTTTTTGATGCGCCATACGAAAAGCGCAGGACTTCGCCGGGTGGCGAAGTCCTGCGCTTGTATGTTCAGAATTCTTATCTTTCTGCGGAAACTCACTTATAATAGCCGGGGCTCTGATAGCCGCTTCCGTTGGGCTCGCTTTCCATCATGGTCAAAATCGCGTCGCGGCAGCCGCGAACCATCACGTCCTGCTCGTCGGGAGCGCGGTTTACCATCTGGTTGGTAGAGCTCGTGTAGAACCACAGGCCTTCGTCTTCTGCCAGTCCCACGCCGTCTGCGTCCGTGATGGCATCCGGGTCAAGTCCGAGCGTATCGCGAATTTCCTCGCGGGAGTAGAAGACCCACTTTGCTTCCGGCATCGTGTTTTCCCACTTGCAGCTGCTGATGTCGCCGTCTTTCGACTTGCCGGGGCTGTATACCTCGATCGTATAGGCGTGGATGTTGTAGCGGCCGTACGCATAATCGATCAGCTCCGCAGCCGTGGGATAGTCCTCATTGGAGCTCATGGAGTAGAAGCCGCGGCCGGTATAGTCCTGGAATGCCTGCGCCATTTCGGCGGCGGTGTCCTTCATGAACGGGATCTCCGCGTCGTCGGGGTTCGTCTCGTCATAGGCGCGGTAGCACCAGGGGTAGAGAACGGATTGAATGCCGGTGTGCAGCGAGACGAGCGCGCTCATTTCGTGTGTATACATAAACTGCTGCAATGCCTTGATTTCGGGCTCCGTGGCGGGCGCTGTGCCGGCAGTCGTCCAGTTCACATTGCCGACCTGCTGCGTGTCCTTTGTCTCGATATCGTAGCGGTTCCACTGATAGTCAAAGGTGCGGTTCATATCGATGCCGCTCGTGCGCGGATCGTCGCCCAGAATGCCGTTTCCGTCCCAGTCAGGGCTCTCCATGCCGAAGACGGGCAGCTCGCGCGAGGGCGTATCGTCTTCTTTGCCGCGATAGAGCGTGGCGATGAAGCCGTCGCCGTCAATGTCCGCGTAGGGGTCGCTGAAGGGGATGTTGTCGCCGTTTGCGTCTCTCGGGCGAAGATTCGGGCGGTTGTTGATGACAAACGACTGCTCATAGCCGTCCGGGTTGATGACCGGAATGACGTAGACGATGTAGCTGTCAAGCAGTCCCTTGACATACGCGTTGTCCGAGCAGAGCGTCAGCCACCACGCGGTGTACATGGCAGACGAGGCGCTTTCGCGTTCGCCGCCGTGAATGTTGGCAAACACGCCGATTCCCGTCTTTTCCTCGGCCGGGATCTTCTCATTGGTGATCTCTAGGCACCAGAGATCCCGCTCCTGCCAGGACGTGCCGATGGAATACAGTTCCGTGATATCCGGGTACTGCTCGGCCATCCTGGACAGCTGCGATTCCAGCTCCGCGAAGGTATGGCGCTTGTTCCAGTCAATGTCGAGTCCGTCCGGAATCTCACTGGGTGCGTCCGGGCGCTCGGACATCGCCAGCCGCTCCGCCTTTTTGCCGCCTGCCGTGCCGGCTGCGCTGCATGCGGCAAGCCCGAGCACCATGATCAGGGAAAGGCAGAAGCACAATAGCTTTTTGGGGAAGGTTTTCATATCAAGTTCTCCTTTCAATGCGGCTTGAAAACGGGCAGCAGCGGCATGCGTCGATCGCGATCCGGCTTTTGCTTTATTTCGTTACCGTGTTATCACACTAATATACTACCTCATTCCATTGTTTTTTGCAATTGAAAGGTTCTCCAAGTTTTTGCGCGATTTCCCGTGCGGCTTTGTACAGCCTGACGGCGGCGCGGCGCGCGCGGACTGCTTCAATATTGACGCAAAATATGTCAATTTTGTGGTTTTTTATTTACACGTTCCGTGTTTTTTAATAACATAATGCAGAAAACCGCACCAACTGGAAGGAGAACCGGCTATGTATTACATTGGCATTGATCTTGGTACGTCCGCTGCAAACTTCATTTCATCCGGCAAGTTCGGCGTCTACCCTAGCAAAGCGCTTCACGCTTTCACGCCCGCCGATTTTATGAAGCGGAGCTGACGGCGGCTGTAAGGGAGGAATCTCAGATGAAACAATATTCGATCATGCTCAAGCCCGCGTCTTCTCTGTGCAACCTGCGCTGCCGGTAACGTCCTTTGCACGCTCACCAGCCAGATCGCGCGCCATCCGCAGCAGGTCTGGAAGCAGCTTGTCCGGCTGGACATCGGGCACACGCAGTTCACGCCCTGTCTTGACGAGCTGAACCGCCCCAGAGAAAGCGTCTACGCGCTGACGCCGAAGCGCTTCGCAAGCTTTTACAATACGCTTTTCCCCTATTGGCTGGCTGATTACCGGGCGGGGCATTTGTCTATTGCGGCGTGAAAAGAGAGGGGCGGCTTTCGCCGCCCCTCTTGGGTTTACATTAGACTGTCAGTCGCTTGTGATTACAGAAGCTTCTTCCAAGTCTCGTGATTGCCGGACTTGGTGTAGGTGTGGTCGTTGGTGGCCTCCTGCACATCGAGATAGTACCAAGCGTTCACGTTCGCGTTGTCGCGCCAGGTCTTCATGCCGGACAGCAGATCGTCCTCAGACTTCGGCGTACGGCCGAGCGCACGGTTCACCATCGCCATCAGTTCGGCGCGGGTGACGTTCTGGTTGGGGC
>CAKUNY010000207.1 GCA_934668605.1 uncultured Oscillospiraceae bacterium
TGTAGCACTTCTGCTGTCTTATATTTCGGACTTTGTATCTATTTTTCGTTCAGCTGCGTGAAGCCGATAAGCACATTCAATTATTCAAATTAGCTCAAACTATGCCAAACTGCCACAGCCAAAAAACGAGGGGAAGGAGGGCTGAAAAGCACCCCAAAAATCGGCTCTCGGTTAACCACTTTGGGAACCACTTCCCCCTCTTTTTGCCCTCTTTTTAGCCAGTTAACCACTTGCGGACCACTAAAAATTGGATGAAATCGGCTCTCGTTTTGCCAAATTTGGTCAAATCATATCAGCCTGTTTAGATATAGCAAAAGCCCGGAAAACCTTGTTCTTCCAGGGAGATTTCATTCTCTCTTACGACTGCAAGATCCTTGTTGTCTCGGGGTCTGGCTCGAACCATTTGTTTTTGCCAAACAGAATGATCGCGTCGCCGACCTCGACGGTTTCAAAGATCGTCGGCATGGCGTCGACGGGGATATTGACGCAGCCGTGGCTGCCGCCGTTTACATAGAAGTCCTTGCCGAAGTGCGTGCGCCACGACGCATCATGCAGGCCGTATGCGCCGTCGATGCCGATCCAGTATTTCGAGAACACGAGATAGTCCTCGCCTCTCATCCACTGATCCGTCTCCTTATTATACGCATAATAAAGGCCTGTGATTGTCTGGAAGCCGTTGAGGTTGCCGGTCACAACGTCGGTCGAAATGACGACCTCGCCCTGCTTGTAGACCGTCAGCTTCTGGTTGTCGATATCAACCTCGACATAGACATCCGTCAGGGGCGCATACGGCTCGCCGTTTTTATAGAGCAGCAGCTCCGCGCGGATGTCTTCAAACGTCAGCGTCGTAAGCGCTTCGGTGAGCGTCTGTTTGAGGCTCTCGGTGTCCAGCTGATAGTCGACCTTCAAAAAGTCCATCGGCTTGGGGCCGTCCACATAGGTATTTAAAATGAACGACGTATTGCTCACATCCGCCAGCGCCTTCCAGCCCGCGATCAGGACATCCAGCTTGTCCTCGGCGACCTGAATGCTGCCGTCCTTGTCCACCGACACAAGGGGCGAGAGCTCCTTTTCTGTCAGCGTGACGATTTTATTCTGCTCCGACTGCCCTTCGAGGTTCATATCTAGCTTCACGGTGACGTCTGCAAGCTTTTCCTGCAGGAGCTCATTAAAATCAAAGTCCGCATTCTTTGCCGTGATCTCCGGCTGCACATAGCACCCGGAAACATCCGTGACCTCGAAGCTTCCGTTCTGCGGCGCATCGGCGTTCACCGTGAGAGAAGCCGCCGCCTCCCGAAGCGCCGCGCGCACCGGCTCCAATTGCAGCTCGTTTCCCTGCACCTCGTCCACAACGCAGAACTTCTCGCCCTCAAACGCCATGTACGCGTCCTGCGCCGGCCTGCGGGACATCGCCTCTAAGTCGTCTACCACGCGCTCGTCGGTATACCGCACCAGATCGGCGCGAACCGAGCCCGGCTGCGTGTGCGTCTGCGCGCGCCACTCGAGCTTTTCCGTCAGGCTCTTCTGGGCAAACACGCCAGGCTCCATGCGCTCGTCGGCGGTGAAGCCCGCGGTGATCGCCTGCTCGGTCGGATCTAAAAGCCCGAGGTCGGCGAGCGTATATGCCCCGACCGTCTCGCCCTTTTCCGTTACGGTGAGTGTCGTCTGCTCCGCGTTTTGCAGCATCGTCTGATACTGCGTATAAAGCGCCTGCTGCGCGGCCTGCGCCTCCTGCGCCGAGGTATGCAGCCTGTAATAGCCGAAGCCCGCGCCCGCGCCAAGCACCAGCAGCACGCAAAGCGCGATGATCAGTCCCTTTTTCATATTCTCTTTCTCCGTCTCTTTCGTCCGCCGGATGCTTTGGCGGCTGTCTCCCATAGTATACCATATCGGGCGCGCGATGCAATCCCATCGTTCGACTTTTTCCGCCTATTTTTTGATCTCCCACTGGCTGAGAGGATAGCGCTGCATCGCGCCGAAAATTTTCGTTTTGAGGTCGGGATACTGCGCCTGCAAGCCGGCAATCAGCTCCTTGATCTCCTGCCGCTTCGTGTGCTTGTCGGCGGGGCAGACATTGCGGACAACGGGAAGGTTCTGCGATTCAGCAAAGTGTGCGATCGCCTTTTCTCCCACGTAGAGCATCGGGCGGATCTGCGTCACGCCGGAGCGGCTCAGATACGTCACCGGCTCAAAGCAGCCGATCCTTCCTTCATATAATAAGCTCATCAGAAACGTCTCGACCGCGTCGTCAAAATGGTGCCCCAGCGCGATTTTGGAAAAGCCCAGCTCGCGGATCGTATCGTTCAGCGCGCCCCGGCGCATCTTCGCGCACATCGAGCACGGGTTCTTTTCCTTCCGGTAGTCAAAAATGATCGGTCCGATCTCGGTTTTCTTGCAGAAATAGCCCACGTTCAGTTCTCTGCAGTACCGCTCGACGAGCGAAAAATCCATGCCGGAAAGCCCCATGTCGATGGTGATCGCCGTGAGCTCGAAGGGCGCGGGGTAATAGCTTCGCAGCGCGGCGAGAACGGTAAGCAGCGTCAAAGAGTCCTTCCCGCCCGACACGCCGACGGCGATTTTGTCCCCCGGGGAGATCATATGGTAATCGTCAATGCACTTTCGCATCAAGCCCATCATTTTCTGCATCTTTCCGGCCTCCATACATGTAATTTGCGTCGCGAGCATTCAAGAGTTTTTGAGAGAATTCAAGAGGATTTTCGAGATTATCCCGCGCGGCGTTTATTTTTCAAAAAAAGCGGTTGACAGAATTTTTTGCGTGTGGTATAAAATACTGGCGCGCTCAAAGCACTATTGTATGCGCGCGTCTGAAATTTGTCAAAAATTTTTATCATAGAAAGCATCCGCTTTCCAATGGAGGAAACAAACATGACCACTATGGCTAAGAAGGAGAACGTCCAGAGAAAATGGTACGTCCTCGACGCAGCTGGCAAGCCCCTGGGTCGCACGGCTGTCACCGCCGCCAAGCTTCTGCGCGGCAAGCACAAGGTTGACTTCACCCCGAACGTCGACTGCGGCGATTTCGTCATCATTGTCAACGTTGACAAGGCGATCCTCACCGGCAGAAAGCTCGACGAGAAGCATTACTATCATCACACCGGCTGGATCGGCAACCTCAAGGA
>CAKUNY010000208.1 GCA_934668605.1 uncultured Oscillospiraceae bacterium
CCGCGAGCACCTATAATGCATAAGGAGGTCAATGCAATGAATCTTCCTTTGAATACGAACCTGACTGGCAAGGTCGCAGTCGTGACCGGCGCGGCGGGGACGCTTTGCAGCGCCTTTTCCAAGGCGCTCGCTGCGAGCGGCGCAAAGGTTGCGCTGCTGGGTCGAACGTATGCAAACGTGCAGAAGCTCGCGGAGGAGATCGCCGCCGAGGGCGGCACTGCGAAAGCGTATGAATGCAATGTGCTGGACAAAGCCGCTGTCATGGCGTGCCACGAACAGGTGCTGGCCGACTTCGGCCCCTGTGATATTCTCATCAACGGCGCGGGCGGCAACCACCCCAGCGCGACGACCGACAAGGAATACTACGAGCCGGGTGATCTGGACGCTGACACCAAGAGCTTCTTTGATCTGGACGAGGCGGGCGTTGCTTCCGTCTTTAACCTCAATTTCATGGGCATTCTCATTCCCACGCAGGCGTTCGCCCGCGACATGGTCGCGCGCGAGGGCTGCAATATTATCAACATTTCGTCGATGAACGCCTACACGCCGCTCACCAAAATTCCGGCGTATTCGGGTGCAAAGTCTGCCGTTTCAAACTTTACGCAGTGGCTGGCCGTGCATTTTTCCAAAGTCGGTATCCGCGTGAACGCCATCGCGCCGGGCTTCTTCTCCGGCAAGCAGAATGCCTCCCTTCTCTGGAATCCGGACGGCACGCCGACCGCGCGGACGAAGAAAATTCTGGCTGCGACCCCGATGGGGCGCTTTGGACAGGCGGAAGAGTTGCTGGGTGCGCTGCTGTTCCTGCTCAACAACGAGGCTGCGTCGTTTGTGACCGGCGTGGTCATCCCGGTGGACGGCGGCTTCTCGGCGTACAGCGGTGTCTGACATGGAGGATATCTATAAAATCGCCGCAAACGGCGGCATTTCGGACGCGGAGCTGAAAGATGCATTGAAAGCGTCACTGACAGGCAGAACACTGGAAAAAGTGCTCATCCTCCCGCCGGATTTCACGCGGTTTCATTCTCAGGCGGGTAAGATCACGAGCATCTATTATCATCTGCTGACCGAGCGCGGCGCGCAGGTCGATATCATGCCCGCCCTCGGCACGCATGAGCCGGTTTCCAAAGCACAGTGGGAGATCATGTTCGAGGGCATTCCCTATGAAAACATGATTGTCCACGACTGGCGGCATGACGTGGTCAAAATCGGCGAGGTTCCGGCTTCCTATCTCGAAGAAATCACGGAGGGGCTCTGGCACGAACCCGTCAGCGTGGAGATCAACCGCCGTGTGATGGATGAGAGCTATGATCTCATCATTTCGCCCGGTCAGGTCGTTCCGCACGAGGTCATCGGTATGGCGAACCACTCGAAGAACCTGTTCGTCGGTGTGGGTGGCAGCGATATGATCAATAAATCGCACATGGTCGGCGCGGTCTACGGCATGGAGCGTATGATGGGCAAGGATCATACGCCCGTGCGGAAGATCTTCGACTACGCCATGGAGCACTTCCTGAACAAGCGCCCGATCCTGTTTGTCCTGACTGTCTGCACCGCGCCGGAGGGCGAGAGCGTGATGCATGGCCTGTTCATCGGCGAAGGCAGAAACTGCCTGACAGAGGCGGTCAAGCTGGCACAGGAAAGAAATATTGACTTCGTCGAGCACGGCATCCGGAAATGCGTGGTCTATCTCGATCCCAGTGAATTCAAGAGCACGTGGCTCGGCAATAAGGCCGTCTATCGTACCCGCATGGCGATTGTGGACGGCGGGGAACTGATCATTTTAGCGCCCGGCGTGACAAAATTCGGCGAGGACGCGCAGTGCGACAAGCTCATCCGCAAATACGGCTACAAGGGCAGACTGCACACGCTGGAGGAATTCAACAAGCCGGAAAATCAGGATCTGCGTGACAACATGGGTGCGGCTGCACATCTGATTCACGGCTCGTCCGATGGACGCTTCTCCATTACCTACGCCGTGAAAGAAATTTCACAGGCGGAAATTGAGGGAGTCGGCTTCCGGAGCGCAAGCTATGACGAGCTGGCGAAAAAGTACGATCCCGAAAAGCTGCACTACGGCTATAACACCGTAGACAGCGAAGAAATCTATTTCATCCCGAACCCCGCGCTGGGACTGTGGATCAATCGTGAGAAATTTGAGGGCTGAATATGAGAGCATTTATGGACAAGGATTTTCTGCTGGAAAATGAGACAGCCAAGACGTTGTTTCATAAGTATGCGGAAAGCCAGCCGATTTACGACTATCACAACCATCTGCCGCCGCGCGAAATCGCGGAACGGAAGCAGTACGAAAATTTGACGCAGCTCTGGCTGGCGGCAGACCACTACAAATGGCGTGCCATGCGCGCCTGCGGCGTGGACGAGCGGTACGTCACCGGCAATGCGCCGGAGTACGAAAAATTCCAGAAGTGGGCGGAGGTCGTGCCGCAGCTGGTCGGCTGCCCGCTGTACCATTGGACGCATCTGGAATTGCAGCGCTATTTCGATATCCATACGCCGCTGACGCCAGAATCCGCGCCTGCTATCTGGGCGGAAACAAAAGAAAAGCTGAAAGGCTATGACGCGGTCTCACTGCTGGAAAAACTGAATGTGCGCGTGCTCTGCACGACGGACGATCCGGCGGACACGCTGGAATGGCACAAAAAGATCGCGGCTGACCCCACGATCCCGTTCCGTGTTCTGCCGTCGTTCCGACCGGACAAATATCTCGGCGGAGACCCGGACGCGGAACGTACACTGTGCGAGAAATACGGCACGGACAGCCTGCCAGAAGCGCTTGAAAAGGCGCTGGACTACTTCTGTGAAAACGGCTGCAAGGTCTCCGATCACGGGTTCAGCAAATTCGCTTACGTTCCGGGTACACAACAGGCGGAGCTGCTGCATTTCTTAGGCAAAGCGTATCATGCGCACGGCGTCGCCATGCAGCTGCATCTCGGCCCCATCCGCAATCAGAATCCGCAGCTGCTTTCGACGATTGGTGCGGACGCGGGTGGCGACAGCGTCGGTCTCACGACCGACCCGTTCCAGCTTGGCGCGTTCCTCGGTGATCTGGCACGCGAAAACAGCCTGCCGAACACGATCCTGTACAACCTGAA
>CAKUNY010000209.1 GCA_934668605.1 uncultured Oscillospiraceae bacterium
AGTTGAATTAGACGAGATCGATAAGACCCGCTTCTTTTGCGATATAGGCAACATCGTCGTACTTGTTGAGCGCGTACAGATGGATGCCGTCCACACCGCAGGCGCGGTACTGGTCGATCTGGTTGATGGTGTATTCGATGCCGGCCTTTTTGAAGCTCTCTTTTTTGCCGGCCACGTCTGCGTCGAACGGCTCTTTGTCGAACGGGTTCGGGAAGATCCAGTTCTTCGAGATGATCTCGCACAGGGCTCTGTCCATCACGCAGCCGTTGCGCGAGAGCGCCATGTTGATGGTCGCCGCCTGATCGAGGATCGGCATGATGCCCACATCGACCGGAAGCCACACACCGGCGGCGCGGATGGCGTCGAGCCAGCGGCGGAACGCATCCATATCCCAGCAAAGCTGCGAAATGATAAAGTCCGCGCCGTTATCCTGCTTCTGCTTCAAAAATGCGATGTCCGCCTCTAAAGAGCGGCACTGGATGTGTCCTTCGGGAGAGCCCGCGACGGCGATGGTGAACTTGTCTCCAAATTCCTTGCGCACGAATTTCACGAGCTCGGTCGCGTAATGCAGATCTCCGTTCGTGCCTGTCCAGCCGAAGGGGAGGTCGCCGCGCAGCGCGAGCATATGGTCAATGCCGTGGTCAAGATAGGTCTGAAGCTTTTCCTTGATGTCGGCCTTGGTGTTTCCGATGCAGGTGAAATGCGTGACCGGGGTGCATTTGCCGTCCTTTTTGATCTTGTCGAGCACCTCGAGGTTCTTGCCGACATTCGTACCGCCCGCGCCGTAGGTGCAGGAGATGTAGTCGGGGTTCAGCGTGTAGAGCTTTTCGAGCACGCCGCCTTCGCCGCACAGCTTTTCCATGCCAACGTCGGTCTTCGGGGGGAATACCTCAAAGGAGAATGTGGCTCTTTCTTCATAGATTTCAGCAACGCTCATAGCTTGCCTCCAAATAATAAGATTTGCGTCAAGTTCGCGGAGCCCTTCCCTCTGCGGATTCGATACAAAAGTATCGTAACACAAAGTTCCGGCAAAGACAAGCCCATTTTTGCAAAAATTGCATAAAATTATGTAGAAAATAGCCTAAGGCTATATCAAAAATGATCTGGCTTTTTTGCAAAATCCTGGATGACTATTTCAGATCCTGGTAAACAGAAATTTCTGCGTCACGCCGCCGCTGGTGACGAAGACGGTCAGATTACCGTTTCCCTTTTCGTCCACGGTCATTTCAACGTCCTTCCCTTTGACAAAATCGCGCAGCCAGCCGACCGGATCGTCTGTCTCGATCTCTTCAAAAAAGATATCGCGCATCTGATTGTTGGCGCACTGGTTTTCGACCTCGCGGACGACTTCGTAGCTCTGCATCATTGCCTCCTGATAAGCAGGAGCCGGGCGAAAGCAAAAAGCTCTCGGGCGGCTCTTCCTCGTTACTTCTGTGTTTTGCGGATCACAGCGGTGTTGCCGACCAGGTCGACCGTCACCAGCTCGCCCTCGACCACGACCTGCCGATCGAGAAGATCGGTCAGATACACAAGGCCGTCTTTGCAGTCGATGCGCTGCACATTGCTCAGCACAAGGTTTTCAGGCTCTGCCTTATCCGTATAGACCATTGCAAGGCACATATGGAAATCCTCCTCAGCCGTTCATGGACGTGAGCACAGTGGAAAGGCGCAGATTGCCCTTTTCAAAATCGCTCACAGCCAGCATGATCTGCTCGTAGGCCGTCGTCTCGCCCAGATCCTGCAGCTGCTTTGCAAGCTGCGCGAGCTCGTTTGCATGGGCGGTATTGTGGCCGACCATATACTTCATCAGCGCCATCAGCTCCTGCTTGGGGTCTGCGCAGCCCGCGCAGCCGGCGCACTGATGCTCGTCGCAGCCGTGGTCATGGGTGTGCGGATGGTCGTGGTCGTGCGGATGGGTGTGTTCGTGGGTATGGGTGCTCCCGTCGGCATGGGTATGCTCGTGGGTGTGCATAGTTTCGTCGTGATGCATAATCGTATCCCTTTCTGCGGCGGCAGTCTGGCCGCCCGTATAATTTTTCGTTTTTATTATACTAGAGCAAAGACGTTTTGTAAAGAGCGTGAAATCGGGAAAATAATCCCCGGGGTGGGGATAGATTTGCGAAATTCCCGAAATTTTTCTCTGGTTTTGTATGGAATTGTCTGCTCTGATGTGGTATACTGCAAGCAGAAAGAAAAGGAGTGCCGCTCATTATGGAACACGATCACGACTATCTGCACGAGCACCACATTGCCCACCTGCACACCCCGCAGGACACCCATACCGCCGAACAGGCGCACGAGCACGAGCATGCGCACAGCCACACGCATTCCCACGACCACGATCACGCGGAGGCAGGCGCACACGGCCATGTCCACGCGAACACGAAGGCCGTTTTAAACCGTCTTGCCCGCGCCATCGGCCATCTGGAGTCGGTCAAGAAGATGGTCGAGGATGGGCGCGACTGCTCGGAGGTTTTGATCCAGATCGCCGCCGTGCGCTCGGCCATCAACAATATCGGCAAGGTCATTTTGCAGGATCATATCCAGCACTGCATCGTCGACGCCGTCGAGCAGGACGACGAGCAGGCCTTGGATAGCCTCTGCCAGGCCATCGATAAATTTATCAAGTAGCGTTTTCCGAACGGGTTCGTAGGGGCGGGCGACCCTGCCTGCCCAAGGGAAGCCGCGGATTCGCCGAAAGGTATCACGTTTTGGACGTCTGTTTTGCCGGGCGGAAGCCGCCCCTACGAAATTTGTGGAAATCTTCCCGTCTTTGCGTAGGGGTCGATGCCCACATCGACCCGGCGGTACGAACCGTTTTTACGATACCCTTCGGCGAATTCGATGGTGCCCAATGGGGCGATGTAGGCATCGCCCCCTACGCATCTTGCGTCGGTGCATCATCCTGGCAGGGAAAGTGTGAAAGGGGCGGTCTTGGAGCCCCTTTCGCATTCAATCACCCGCCCGCAGGCGACGGTTTGCAGCTTTGCTGCAAACCGCATACAAAAAAGGAGCTGTTCAAAGGATGCTCCCGATAAGAAAACATCGTGAGGAAAGAGAGAACGGTATAGCTTCGGCTGTACCGTTTTCTCATTTT
>CAKUNY010000210.1 GCA_934668605.1 uncultured Oscillospiraceae bacterium
CGCCCGTCAGCTTCACAACCTTGACGGTTTCGCCGATTTTGGCGTCTTTCAATGTTTTCATACCTCTGTCTCCTTTTCTAACGCCCGAATGGGCGCTTGATCGATTACACCATGATCTTGCGCGCCATTTCCTCGCTGATCGCGACGCGCGCCTCTTTGACCTTGACGATGACGTTGCCATTCAGGGACGATACGACAGTGACCGTACCACCGGCCACGAAGCCCAGATCCTCGAGGTGCTTTTTGACCTCCGGCGAGCCTCCGACCTTGTGAATCATCTGTTCTTCTCCGATATTTGCCAGTGTCAACGGCAGCATATCCAACACCTCGCTGTCCCGGTTAGTGCTCGCTAACCGCTGTTCTAAAAAAACGATCGGTTCGCTGCCCGCGGTAAGCCGCAGGTTAAGCTCCCCTAACCAGCCCATAGTTTAGCATCTCTAACCCTTATTGTCAAGTCCTTTTTCCGCACTTTTCCCTCGTTTTTTCCATACTGCTTTTCACCTATTGACTTCTGCCTACCTTCGCGGTATGATATCGGCAGAAAAAGTCCCGGCGGGCTTATTTGTTTTGCCCCGGCAGTTAGCCATATCTAACCGCAAGCCTGCCGCGAATGCACAGGAGGTCATTATTTATGTATCAGATCACTCTTAAAATTGACGGCATGGCCTGCTCCATGTGTGAAAGCCATGTCTGCGACACCATCCGCAACCAGTTCAAGGTCAAAAAAGTCTCCGCGTCGCACGCGAAGGGCGAGGCCGTGATCGTGAGCGAGACGGAGCTTTCCGAGGCGGAGCTCAAAGCCGCGCTCGACCCCACGGGCTATAAGCTGCTCGGATACGCCTGCGAGCCGTATGCGAAAAAGGGCGGTCTGTTCTCGATCTTCAAAAAGTAACTCACACATCTGCGAATGCCGGACATGGAAAGCTCCATGTCCGGCATTTTTCTGCCCATTTTGCGGTTTTACACCGATTTTACAAAACCCCGCTTTTCCATTTTACGAGCGGGCGGTATCCTTAGACGCGTAAGGACAAGATATCCAAGAACTTAAAACATGAAATGTAAGGAGATTTCAAATCATGAAAAAGATTATCAGCATCGTACTTAGCGTATTATGCGTCGCGGCCATGTTCACCGGCTGCGCCAAGCAGGTTTCCGGTCAGGTCGCGACCGACGGCTCGACCTCGATGGAAAAGGTCATCGGCGCGCTTGGCGAGTCGTTCATGTCCGCAAACGCAGGCGTCACCTTCACCTACAACCCCACCGGCTCCGGCTCTGGCATCAAGGCCGTGCAGGAAGGCCGCTGCGACATCGGTCTTTCCAGCCGCGCGCTGAAGGATGAAGAGACTGCCTCCGGCCTCGTCGGAACGACCGTCGCGCTCGACGGCATCGCCATCATCGTAAACCCCGAGAACCCCGTTTCCGATCTGTCGGTCGAGCAGATCGCCTCGATCTACACGGGCGAGATCACCAATTGGAGTGAAGTCGGCGGCAATGACGCGGAAATCGTCCTGATCG
Source organism: uncultured Oscillospiraceae bacterium (assembly GCA_934668605.1). Taxonomy (GTDB): domain Bacteria; phylum Bacillota; class Clostridia; order Oscillospirales; family Oscillospiraceae; genus CAG-170. Next base: position 1,516 of record CAKUNY010000210.1, read on the forward strand.
GCCGTGAGGCCGGTTCCGGCACGAGAGACGGCTTTGAGTCCATCACCGGCACCGCAGACAAGTGCCAGTACCGTCAGGAGCTGACCTCCACCGGCGACGTGATCACCACTGTCTCGCAGAACCCTGACGCCATCGGCTACGCTTCCCTCTCCTCTGTCAAAGACAGCGTCAAGGCCGTTACGGTCGGCGGCGTTGCTCCCACTGAGGACACCGTCAAGGACGGCAGCTATGTGATCCAGCGTCCGTTCGTTCTGGTCACCAAGGACGGCACGAAGCTCTCCGAAGCAGCGCAGAAGTTCTTCGACTACGCACTTTCGAGCGAGGCCGCTCCCATCATCGCGGCTGCCGGCGCTGTCGCAGTGAACTAAGACAAACGCAAACAGGCGGCTGGCTTCCAGCCGCTTATTTGCCGGTTTAAGAGGACAAGTAATTTATGAAACAATATCAAAAAAAGCAGGCGCCCGAGACTGCCATCCACGGCGTGTTTCTGCTGCTGGGGCTTGTGACCGTCGGCTGCGTGCTGCTCATCACGATCTACCTGATTGTCTCCGGCATCCCCGCCATCCGGAAAATCGGCCTTGTCCCCTTCCTGTTTGGCAGGGTCTGGGCTTCCACCTCGAAAACGAACCCCCAATACGGCATTCTGCCGTTCATTCTGACGAGCGTTTACGGCACGGCGGGCGCGATTGTGCTGGGCGTTCCGGTCGGATTTTTCACCGCTGTGTATCTGGCGAAGCTCGCCCCGAAGAAGCTCAAAAGCCTCCTTTCCTCCGCGGTAAGCCTTCTTTCCGGCATTCCGTCGGTCGTTTACGGCCTGGTCGGCATGCTGGTGCTGGTGCCCGGCATCCGCAAGCTCTTTCATATCCCGGACGGCGCGAGTCTGCTTGCGGCCATTATCGTTCTGGCCATCATGATCCTGCCGTCCATCATCAAGGTTTCCGTCACCGCGCTTGAAGCGGTACCCAGGGAGTATGAGGACGCGTCTCTTGCGCTCGGCGCAACGCCGGTTGAAACGTATCTTCGCGTCTCGGTTCCGGCGGCCAAGAGCGGCATTGCGGCGGCGGTCGTCCTCGGCGTGGGCAGAGCCATCGGAGAGGCAATGGCCGTCATGATGGTCTCGGGCAACGCGCCGAATCTTCCCACGTCTTTATTTGAAAGCGTCCGCTTTCTCACCACCGCCGTTGCCAGCGAAATGTCCTATTCGTCGGGTCTTCAGCAGCAGGCGCTGTTCTCCATCGCGCTGGTGCTGTTCCTGTTCATTCTGCTTCTGAACGCGACGCTCAATTTCTTCTTAAAACGAGAGAAGGAGGACTGACATGCATACGAGAAAGCTTTCTTCCTCCCGCCGGGCATATGTCGGCTGCACGAAGGCGCTGATGTACATTTGCGCGGGAGTGACCGGCGCGCTGGTTCTGTTTCTGGTCGCCTACGTGCTCGTAAAGGGTCTTCCCAATATCACGTGGGAGCTTCTTTCCACGTCTCCGAGCTATCTTACCGAGCGCATCGGCATTCTGCCCGACCTTATGAATACCATTTATATTGTGCTGGCGACGATCGTCATCGTCCTGCCGC
>CAKUNY010000211.1 GCA_934668605.1 uncultured Oscillospiraceae bacterium
CGATCCAGGTGATTCGCTCTAGATACGAAGGGATGATTTCGATGTTCTGTTCGCAGTGTGGCGCCCCCATGGGCGACAACGACAAGTTTTGCGGCGTTTGCGGTGCTCCGAATACTGAGGCTCCTCAGGCTACTGCCGGTTCTGCTCCGCAGGGCCAGCCGCAGCCCCAACCACAGCCGCAGCCGCAGGGCCAGCCGTTCGTCGCGCCTCAGCCCCAGCCCCAGCCGTTTGTTGCCCCCCAGCCGGCGATGAACGTACCCAAGGGCTGCATGGCTCAGGCCTTTAACGACATGCTCAAGGTTCCCGGCGCCCTGGTTCGCGTGTGCCAGATCGCCTTTTTGCCGGCGCTGATCTGTGTCGTCTCGGTACTGGTGCTGTTTATCCCCGTTATCGGCGGTATTGCAGCGGCCATTGGCTTTTTGCTTGCCTATATCGCCAGCGTGTGCGGCGCCGGCTTTGGCATCGAGTGGGGCCGCGATCTGTCGCTCAAGGACGATAACGGTATGGAGCGTCCGCTGCTGCGTTCGACCTCGTTTGGCTTGGGCATTTTCTCGTCCGTCATTACGAACGTGCTCGAGTTCGTCGCCATTATCCCGGTGATCGGTGTGGTGTTCTCGGCAATCGAGAGCGTTGTGATCGGTGCCGTCGGTTCGTATTATTACTTCGGCTCGAGCGGACTCGAGAGTGCGCTCGTCGGGTCGATGGGCCTGCTCGTCTTTGCCTTGATCGTCTCGTTTGTGCTGGGCATCTTCTTTAAGATGTTTGGCGATGCCGCTGTGATGCACTTTGCGGTCGTCGGTCGTGTGGAGAGCGCGTTTTCGCTCGAGAAGGTTTGGAAATCCTATAAGGCCAACTTGGGCAAGCTGTTCTGTGCTTCGATTCTCCCCGAGTTTTTGACGGGCATCGTCTCCAATATCATTACGTGGATCTTCACCGCCATCTTTAGCTTTATCGCTGCGCTGGGTATCAGCAGCTACGGCTATTACGGGTACTATTCTCGTCCGTCTGGCCTCCAGGCTATCATTGAGGGCGGCGGCATTACGCTCATTCTGTTCTTGATGATCATCGCCTTTGTCACCGTGTTCCTGAATGTGTTTGGCAAGATGCTCAAGTATCGTGCTGTCGGTTACTGGGCCGCGCGCCATGCTGGCGAGTGGGCCGACGAGGACTCCGACGATGTTCTGACGTTTGTGCTTCCGGGCGAGAAGAAGCCTGCTCCCGCTGGCTTCAATCCCGCGGCCGCCGCTGGTGCTGCGCCTGCTCCGGCTCCCGCTCCGGCCCCGGCGCCGGCACCTGCACCTGCACCTGCCCCGGCACCTGCACCTGCCCCGGCTCCCGAGGCCACGCCTGCGGAACCCGATTGGACCGCCGTCGCCACGCCGGCTGACGAACCCAATGCTGCCGACCAGCCGCAGGCCAATCCTGCCGACAACAATCAAGCAGAGTAACGCTGCGTATAAAGGCACCTTGAGCACCTTGGCTCGGGGTGCCTTTTCGTAACTGTTGAGCAAAAAAACGGTTACGGAACAGATTCCTAAAAAATAGGCAATGTTGCGCAACAACAACTCGGCTATTGTTGAGAACATAGACACGTAAGGTTTAGAGGCGTCTAGCGCCTTAGGAAAAGGAGAGGGTTATGTTCTGTCCTACTTGTGGTTCTCCCATTTCGGATGATGCCAAATTCTGCCCTGTTTGCGGATCCGCCGTTGGTGCCGCTTCTGCCGCTCCGGCCCCGCAGCCGGCGCCTCAGCCAGCGCCGCAGCCCGCGCCGCAGCCCCAGCCTGCTCCGACTCAGGCCGTTCAGCCTGTGCCCCAGCCTCAGCAGCAGTACACTGGGCAGCAGCAGTACGCCCAGCAGCCCGCGCCCGCCCCGATGGGCTATGGACCCGTTAAGGCCGACCGTAGCCTGATCGGTTGGCTCCTGCTTTCCCTCGTGACCTGCGGTATCTATTCGTATTACTTCCTCTATTGCCTGGCTCGCGACATCAATACCATGTGCCAGGACGACGGCGATTCCACGCCGGGTCTGGCCGCGTTTATCCTGCTGTCGTTCGTGACTTGCGGCTTCTATGCGTACTACTGGTACTACAAGATCGGCAACCGTCTGCAGGCCAACGCTCCTCGCTACGGCCTGATGTTCCAGGAGAACGGTACCACCGTTCTTATGTGGCAGATCATCGGTGTGTTGCTGTGCGGTCTTGGCCCCATCTTTGCCATGAACATCATCATCAAGAACACCAACGCCTTGGCTACGGTCTACAACACCCGTCTTGGCGCTCGCGCCTAACGATTAAGGCATCGTGAACGACTCTCGGGTTAATAAGGGCACGGCGGAGCTCATTCGCCGCGCCCTTTCTTGCATCGGCGTGCTCTTTATCGTCTGGCTTGCGCTTTACCTGCTCGATATCGGCTGCGTGTTTCGTCTGATGACGGGCATTCCCTGTCCAGGGTGTGGCATGACGAGGGCCTGGTTGGCGGCGCTGCGGCTCGATTTTGCGGCCGCCTTTGCCTACCATCCGCTGTTCTGGGCCGTGCCGATTGCGTTTGTGCTTGCATTTGTGCGCGAGGAGATGGCATCAGGCAAGGTAAAGCGCGGCATCGATATCGTAGTCGTTACTCTGTGCGTGCTGGTCATCGCCGTTTGGATCGTGCGACTCGTCAATCCGGCGGATGCTGGTTTACTTTTTTATGGACATGCGCCTGCCGGAGTCCCCGACGACATCATCCACCTCGAACAACCGAGATGGCTCGCCTTCCTGCGCGCTTTCCTGTCGTGACGGTGGATGGCCCAGAAATAACTGTCGACATATGAGCGGGGGGCGAACGTTGGAGTAACGTTCGCCCCCGCTTTGCTATAGCCAGGCAGTTGTGGGCACGCGGCGCCTACTCGTCGCGCTTCTCCTCATGGCGAGCGGCAGCACGCGCATCGTGGATGCCCTTGATTGCGGCATGGCGAGCGGTGCGGGCATCGTGCATGGCGTCGCGGGCCTCGGCAGCCGTGGCCTTGGCAGAGCGCAGCTTGGCGGCCAGATCGGGATTGGTCTCGGCGACGGCAGCAATCGTGGGGCCGTCGAGCTCTTCTTGCG
>CAKUNY010000212.1 GCA_934668605.1 uncultured Oscillospiraceae bacterium
ACGCAATACGTGCCGTTGCCGTGCTGATCTGGGCGGGGACAGCGATACGTCACATGGTCAAGGCGTCTGAAACCGAGGAAAAGATCAGGCAGCTACGAGAACAGGCGGCATATCGCGCGAAACATAGACCGGACGGATTCGACAGCACCGGGGAAATCGCTGAGACAGGCAATGGCGGTGGCGACAAGGCCAAAAACGACAGCTATTTGAGCGAGCTTGTCTTTCTTCTCTGGACGTGGCAGCGGCACACTTTCTGGATGGTCTGTTTCGGGGTCCTCGCCTTTCGGTGCGACAGCCTGATCGGCTGATGGGAACAGCCGGTCGGCGGTGCCGAGCAGTTCCGGCGGGACGCCATGAGTGAGAAGAATGTCACGGCGCTCAAAGTCGGAACGGGCATTGCGCCAGTCCTCCCAAATATCAGGCTCCCACGACGGGGGAAATTCGGACGGGCGGTCCATACAAAAACCTCCTTTCGCCGCAAGTATAGCACGGCGGCGGGGCGAGGGCAAGAAGTACGCAGAAGCACCGCGCAGGGGCGCGGCAAACGACAAATCAATTCTTCACCTTCTTTCGCGGATGACGACGCGGAAGGAGCGAGAGACGGCGGCACGGGACAACTAATAGGGGCAACACACCGCGCCCCTGCGGGGTGCTTCTGCGAACAACATGAAAGGAGAAATATTATGCCAAGAAGAGTGACGGCGGATGTGCCGAGCGAGGGTGACATCCTGCGCTACAACAACGTGCCGGTGGAGCTGGCGGCGAAGTTCATCGGGTGGTCGGACGTGACGATCCGATATGCCTTGCAGGAAGAGCGCGCGCCGTTCGGCATTGCGGCGCAGAACCCGAAGACGGGCACCTGGGCCTACAACATCAGTCCAGGGCTACTCATCAAATATAAGAACGGCGAGCTGCAAGCCTACAAGCTCAAGGACCTGTCGCAAATGCTGGCCGACCACGCGGAGCGGATCATCGAAACGCGCGTGGGCACGGTGAGCCAGGCAATCGGAAAAATTTTAGGAGGATGCACGACATGAAAAAGAATCGCACGAGAGAAGAAAGAGCGCTGCGTTATGCGGCGGCGCTGCTGCGGCTGACGGTGCTGCTGTGGATCGCGGTGCTGCTGCTATGCCTGCTGGAACCGGGGTGCCTGGCGGCGGACATGACCGCGGGCGCGGCGGCGGAGACAGACCCGGCGGTCACGTGGCTGGCGGCGGTGGGCGCCGGATGGCTGACGTGGCGCGGAATGGTGCTCGTCTTGAAGCTGGACGAGCCGAGGAGAAAGAGAGGGGTGCGCAGATGAGCTATTTATCCTCAGGCGCGCAGCTGCTCGGCAATCTTGAGCACACGGCGGCGGAGCTACTGGAAACGACGATGCAGGAGCGCGGGCGCGGCTTTGCGAGCGACAACGAGAGCTGGGCGGAGATCAAAGCCCATCTTGAGCGCGCGAAGAAGGCGACGGGCGACCTTGAAAAGGTCCACAAGGAAATGTGGGACGCCATCAAGGACCAGAACGAGGACGCCTACGGTGCGCTGGCGAACGAGCTGACGCGCGCGGGCGCTGCGCTGGCGGCGGAATGGATGGTCGTCTCGGTGCTCGGCAAGATCGCCGTGGAGATGACGGGAGAGTGAGCGGGCACGATGGACGACAAGCGATTTATCGCGCCGCAGACGAAGCCGACGCTGTGCTGGTCGTGTGCGCGGGCGTGCGGCGGCTGCTCGTGGACGGAGCGAGATCCCGTGACGCACGCGATCCGCTTCGAGCCCGTGAAGGGCTGGGAGGCGGAGAGAACGACGATCAACGGCTCGAAAAGCGAGCACGGCGAGAAGTGCTACCGCTACACGACCGACAGCTACCGCGTCGTGCGCTGCCCGCTGTACGTGCCGGACCGGCGGACGAGGGCGAGAAGCGCCATGCCGGAATGGGCCGTGCAGGCCGCGAACGCATGAAAAAGGCGGCTGACCGATGGCACCGGTCAACCGCCGCGAAGAAAAACACACATGAAAGGAGATTTTCTTCCCCGCCATTATAGCATGCGGCGGGGAAGAAGCGCAAGGGAAATGAAGCGAAGTATGTTTTTAGACCTGTGCGTACAGGCGGCGGCGAAAAAGGACAAGCCGAAGGTGCTGTACGCCGGGATCAAATATTACCCCGAGGGCTATGAGCTGCGATTCGACAAGAGCGGCAAGGCGGTACATAGAGCGATCCTGCGGGACGCGAGCAAGCACAACTGCCTTTTCTACTGCCCGCTGGCGAAGGTGGGGGAGGTGGAGCAAGGATGAAAGTTTTAGAGCTTTTTGCAGGGACGCGAAGCATCGGAAAGGCATTCGAGCGGCGCGGGCATGAGGTGTATTCCATCGAGTGGGATAAGGGCTTCGACCATATTGATTGGTATGCAGATATCATGACCGTCAAGGCGCAGGACATTTTAGAGCGCTTTGGCCGCCCTGATGTCATCTGGGCGAGCCCGGACTGTGCGACATTTTCCATTGCCGCGATATCGCATCATCGACGCAAAAATCCCGAGACGGGCAATTTAGACCCTGTCAGTAAGTACGCTAAGTTTTGCGATGCGGTCGATCAGCACGTTTTGCGCTTGATCCTGGCCCTGTCTCCCACATATTGGTTCATCGAGAACCCGCGCGGCGGGCTGCGCAAAATGACTTGGATGCAGGGATTGCCCAGATACACCGTTACATATTGCCAGTACGGTGACATGCGGATGAAGCCCACCGATATCTGGAGGAACCACCCGGACCCGGGATTCAAGCCGCCGTGTCACAATGGCGACCCGTGCCATGTAGCCGCGCCGCGAGGGGCAAAGACGGGCACGCAGGGGCTTGCCGGGAGCCGGGAGCGGTCAGTTATCCCGGAGGCCCTGTGTGAGCACATCGTAGATATCTGCGAAGGAGGAATGATGACATGCGAGCTGTCCTAATCAGCATCCGCCCGAAGTGGTGCGAGAAGATCATCAATGGCGATAAAACGATTGAGGTGCGCAAGACGCGGCCGAAGTTGGACACGCCGTTTAAGTTCTATATCTACTGCACGAAGGACAAGCACCTTGCATT
>CAKUNY010000213.1 GCA_934668605.1 uncultured Oscillospiraceae bacterium
CGGCTGCTGCCCGGGCGCATCGTGTACATCAACCGCGCGCACCGCTGGTTCCTCGTCGAGGCCGACCTCGGCGACGGCGTCACGGTCCGCGAGGGCTTCAAATTTTGACAGAGAGAAACAGGAGGAAAGCATGAAAACCATTGCGATCATGAACAACAAGGGCGGCGTCGGCAAGACCGTCACCGCCATCAACCTCGCAGAGATCCTCGTGCATGACTACGGAAAGCGCGTGCTGCTGATCGACTGCGACGGACAATGCAATCTGACGAACTTTTACAAGCCGGGCTACGACCCCGACTCGGACAGCAACGTTGCAACGCTTTTGCTTGGCATGGCGGAGCCTCTCTGGAGCGATTCTGCCATCACGCTCTCGCCGTCGATGCTGCTTGTTCCCGCATCCTCGGAGCTCTATGACATCGACTGCAACGCGCTGCACGAGGGTATGCGGCGCACGCGCGTGCTCTACGACTTCGTCCGCGCGGCGGAGGATGACAACGGCGCGGACTACTGCATCCTCGATTGTCCCCCCGGGTACACCGTGGCGAGCGTCAACGCGCTGTTTGCCTGTGACGAGGTGATTGTCCCCGCGAAGATCGACGGTTTTGTCTTTGACGGTCTCGAGAGCGTGCGCGCTCAGATCCGCAGCCTGCGTCGTGCGCGTCCCGACGTGCGGATTGCCGGTGTGCTCGTCACAATGCGGAACAGCAGCGAGGTCGTGCGCGAGGGCGAGACCTTGCTGCGCCAACGCGGGATCCCGGTCTTTGAGCAGGTCATTCGGCGCACGGATAAGGTCGTGGAGACCACGTTTGAGAAAAAACCGTTGATCGACTACTGCCCGCGGAGCGTGGCGACGCAGGACTACCGCCGCTGGGTGGCGGAATATCTCGGAGAGGAGCTTGGTCATGGCGAAGTTTGACATCACGAAATTTGCCGAGGCTCTGCCCGACCGCGCAGATTTGCCCGATTCGGGTATGACGCGCGAGATCCCGGTGGACGACATTCTCGACAATCCGCGCAACTTTTACCCGCGCCCGGACAACAACGCGCTCGGCGCGCTGATGGAGTCCATCCAAGCCAACGGCCTGCTGGAGCCGCCGACCGTCGTGCCGGCAGAGGACGGTAAATATCGCCTGATCTCCGGCCATAGCCGCATGGCGGCGCTGCGGCTGCTCGCGGCGAACCGGGACGAGACCGTCGCGAAGCAGTTCTCCACCGTGCTCTGCCGGGTGCTGCCCGCGATGACGGAGGAGCAGGAGCTGTGCGCGGTGATCGAGGCCAACCGCCAGCGCGTGAAGTCCAACGCGCTGCTCGCGCAGGAGGCAGAAAAGCTCAAGGAGACCTACATCCGGCGCAAAAAGGCCGGCGAAGAGTTCCCGGTCGGTCTGCGCGACTGGGTGGCAAAGGAGATGCAGATCAACGCGACGAAGGTCGGCAATTTGCAGGTCATCAAAAAGGGCCTCAAGGTGCCGGGCATCATCAGGAGGTGGGAGGCGGGCGAGCTTCCTGAGGCCGCGGCGCTCGAGATCGCCCGCATGGACGACGAGGCACAGTATCGGCTGCTGGACTGGATGATCGACAACCACCGGAGCTACGCGATCAAGGACGTGCAGGAGTTCGTCAAGAGCCGTGAGGCGGGCGCGCAGGCGTCGGAGGACGAAAAGTACATCGAACTTCTGACACACATGCGCGATAGCCTTGAACAGACCTTGCGTGACTGTGCCGATCGGCAAGCCGGTATTCTGGCTTTGAAAAAACGTTTCCGGTGGGCCGGCGGCGGGTCGAGCGATGGCGGATTTGATGGGACCTCTAAGGGGCTGGAGCTATACGGCGAGGATGGAAAGCGCATCCTGCGTCCGTGGGCAACCGTGTGGGATATGCTCGCCGCCATGCGGCTGCAGGACGGCCCAGCGCCGAGCAGCAAAGCGGCAAAGGCCCCGCGGGAAACCGTTGAGCCAAGGTGTGGCGAAGGTGAAACGCCGCTTTCGCTCGTGTGGCATGAGTCGGGCGTTAAACCGCCGGAAGGCGCGCACATCGTTTTTATCGACGAAAACGGAGTCGCAGACGAGGACGTATACGTCAGCGGCAGGCTGGAAAGCGGATGGGCCGATTGGGAGGAGGTCGTTCTCTGGACGCTGTACCCGGACGATCCTGCGCAGAGCGAGGCGGCGAGCGAGCCGGAGTGGCTGCCGCTCGACGCGGAGCATTGGCCGACCGAGGGCGCGCTGGTCGCGCTCAGCTACGAGACCGGTCTCGGCGGCAGCAGCTACCTTGTGGCCCGCTGCGCCGGCGGCGCGGATGAAGCGTACCCGTTCATTTCGACGGACGCCGGGACGACGGTTGACGACATTATCGAGTGCCGCTGCGACCGCTGGATGCCGCTTGCCGAGTGCGGCCGCGGCAAGGAGGGCGCATGAAAAACGCTTACGCAAAGGAGCAGGCGGAGCTGCGGCGGCAGCTGCTCAACTATGGGGCTCTGGTCGGCCAGCAGTTTAACGTGGACATGATGTGCCTCGCTCTCAACGAGGAGGGCTTCGGACACGACCGGATCATGCGCATCATCCACCGCGCGGAGAAGCACGGCGAATATTTTCACGAGTGCCTCGCCTACGGCGTGGAGAGCGACGCGCGGTTCGAGCAGCTCGACCAGCGGCTCCGGTACATCTGCCGCGACCACCCGGAGGACTTCGTGCCGCGCGAGGAGCGCTACCCCAACGTCAAGGTGCCCGGCATGGGCAAAAAATTCAAAGCGGAACCGATAGGAGGATGAACATGAAAAACAAAGAGATCGTCAGGGCGCTGCGCGCCACAGAGAGCCGCAGCAAGCGGGAGCTGCTGGACACAGCCGCCGATCTGATCGAAAAGCTGACCGATCGCTGCGCACGCTACGCCGAGGAGATCGCCGTGGCACAGGAGCGGACACGGTGGATTTCCGTGACGGAGCGGCTGCCGGAGGCGAAGTGATGGAACGACTGACATACCGCGATAAAGACGGATTCCCGATGATGAAAAAACGTGGTGGATTCAAACAGGGAG
>CAKUNY010000214.1 GCA_934668605.1 uncultured Oscillospiraceae bacterium
AAAGCTGGCCGAGATCTCCGGCAAATACCGATATGAGACGCAAACGGTTTCTGATTATCCCGCAGTCGGGGATTATATCATTGCCGCATGGCCGGAGGATGGCAGCAAGGCGGTCATTACGGGACTGTTTCCGCGAAAGAGCTGCTTTATCCGAAAGGCGGCTGGTACGGGAAAGCAGGAGCAGGTCGTCGCCGCCAATATTGATACCGCCTTCCTCTGTATGTCGCTGAACAGCAACTTTAATATCCGTCGGCTGGAGCGGTATCTGGCTATAGCTTACGAAAGCGGCGCAGCCCCCGTGGTGGTTCTGACAAAATCAGATCTTTGTTCCGATGTGGAAAGCAAAATCCTTGAGGCGCAAAATGTCGCGCCGGGTGTGGATGTGCTGGCGATCTCCTCATTAGACGAGGACTATGAGACGGTCGTGAACTATATTCTGCCGGGCAAAACCGTGGTGTTTATCGGCTCCTCCGGTGTTGGAAAGTCTACGCTCATCAATAAGCTGACCGGCACAGACAGCATCGCCACGCGCGAGATCGGAAACGACGATAAAGGACGGCACACAACGACCCACCGGGAGCTGATTCAGCTTCCCAACGGTGCGTTTGTCATCGACACGCCCGGTATGCGCGAGCTTGGCATGTGGGACAGCGGCGACGGCATTGATACAGCGTTCGCGGATATTGAAGCGTTGTCCCGTGTGTGCAGATACGCCGACTGCACCCACACCGCAGAGCCGGAATGCGCCGTTCTGCGGGCGCTTGCGGACGGAACACTGGATGCCGCCCGCCTTGCATCCTACCGAAAGCTGAAAACGGAAAACGACTATGCAGCGGACAATAGCCGGTATCTGGAAGCCAAACGCACGAAATTCAAGGAGATCGCCAAAATCAATAAATCGAACAGGAAACGATGATGCAGACGATTTTGATCATTGACGACGATGCCGCCATCGGCAATCTGGAACAGGAGGTCTTGGAGCGGGAGGACTATGCGGTGCTGCGCGCCTATTCCGGTACGGAGGCACTGCTGCTCCTGAAATCGAGCCGTCCCGATCTCATTTTGCTTGACCTGATGCTGCCGGGGCTCAGCGGAGAGGAGGTTCTGCCCCGGATTCAGGGAATCCCTGTCATTGTAATCAGCGCCAAGACCGCCGTGCAGGACAAAGTGAATCTGCTCCTTGGCGGCGCAGCGGATTACCTCACCAAGCCATTCGACACAAAAGAGCTGTTAGCCCGCGTGGCGGTACGCCTGCGCGAGGCGTCGCGTTCCCCGCATGCGGCAATTTACACTCACGGCAGCTTGATGCTGGACACGGCATCCCATGAAGTCTGCGTCGGTGATGTACAGGTGCAGCTGACCCGGACAGAGTACGCGATCCTGAAGCTGCTGATGCAGAATCCCGGTCAGGTGCTGGCAAAGTCAGTTCTGCTCGACCGCATCAGTGCCGATACGCCGGACTGCACCGAAAGCTCGCTCAAAACGCACATCGACAATCTGCGCGGCAAGCTGCGCCAAGCATCCGGCCATGACTATGTGGAAGCGGTCTGGGGTATCGGCTTCCGGCTGAAAACAGAATCTTGAGGATTTCTGGACGATTTTCTTGACCGCTTTCTGGAGCTTTGCAGGGTACCATTGGGTCAATCAAGCAAAGGAGGTACTTCACATGGAATATGTGCTTGAAACCAATGGACTCTGCAAGCGCTGCCGCGATTTCACAGCGCTGAATGGGCTGAACATGCACATCCCGAAGGGTTCGATCTATGGCTTCGTCGGCAGGAACAGTGCGGGCAAAACCACGCGCATCCGCCTGATTTGCGGCTTGCAGGAGCCGACGGGCGGCAGCTTCACCCTGTATGGCGCAAAGAGCACAGACGCGAAAATCGAGCGGGCAAGACGCCAAATGGGCGCAGTGGTGGAAAGTCCGGCGGTCTACCCGGACATGACGGCAGAGGAAAATCTCCGCCAACAGTATCTGGTGCTGGGGATGCCCTCTGCGGACGGTATCGCAGAACTGCTGCATCTGGTGGGACTGGACGGCACAGGGAAAAAGAAAGTAAAGAATTTCTCACTTGGTATGCGTCAGCGGCTCGGTATTGCCATTGCTTTGGCTGGAAACCCGGACTTTCTGGTGCTGGACGAGCCGGTCAACGGGCTTGATCCGCAGGGCATCATCGAGATGCGCGGTAAGCGTCAAACCTCCCCGCGTATAAAAGGCCGCCATCTCAAAGCGAACTGCTGCTCACTGAGATGGCGGTCTTCTATTATTGCGGTATATAGCATTCTTTCAGGGCATTTGCGGGAAGCAGCTTTTCAGCCCATGCTTCATCTGTTTCGCTCAGACCCGGCGCATTTCGCAGGATCCAAAGCAGATATTGGTACGGGTCCAAGCTGTTCTCCTTCGCCGTTTCCATCAGGCTGTAGATCACGGCGCTGGCCTGTGCGCCACCGGGTGTATTGGCAAAGAGCCAATTTTTCCGCCCCTTCACAAATGGTTTAATGCTGCGCTCGGCACGGTTGTTGCTCAGCTCCAGACGGCCATCCTCCAGATACCTTGTCAGGTACGGCCACTGCTCCAACAGATAGTGAATGGCCCTACCCAACGCGGATTTCGGCGCTGTTTTCACCTGCATCTCATTTGCCCATGACAACAGCACGTCTAAAACAGGCTTCTCCTGTTCCAGCCGCTTTTCATACCGCTCCTCCGGCGTCAGCTCCGCCAACGCCTGCTCCAACTCGAAAAGCCGGGAGCAATAGCATTCGCCAATCGCTGCCGGCGAGTCCTTCTGCATCTCCTTGGGCAGCGTTTGCAACGCCTCGTCAAATTTTCGCCGCGCGTGGGCCCAGCAGCCCACCACACGGATTCCCCGGCAGCTTATGATACCCCTGGTAGCCGTCTGCGTGCAGCCAGCCCGAGAAGCCTTGCAGGAAGGCCTCCGCATGCTCCGCTTTTCGGGTGGGCTGGTACTCATACAGTACAATGGCCTGTTTCGCGCAGCCGCTGGTGCG
>CAKUNY010000215.1 GCA_934668605.1 uncultured Oscillospiraceae bacterium
ATATGCCGGTTCTTACGTAGTGCTCTTCTTTTTTCTTCTCGACGCGCGCTTCAATCTCGGCCGGGATTTTGGTGCTCAAGTAGCGCCAACCGGACCTGATTTCACGGATGATGAGAATGATGAGGGATACGATCGGGCAAAGGCTGAACAGAACCAGCAGCACGAAGTCGAGCGCTGCGTGGTCTTCTGTGAACCTTGCCGCGTTCTCCCAATAGGGGAAGATCACGCCCGCCGTGTTCATGGAGCGTTCGCCGAACTGCGAGACGATGGTAAGAAGACTTTTGAGGCTGTACCGGTTCGTGTTCTGGACGAAAACGCTCTCGTCTTTTGTCGGGAAGCTCTCGCGCAGAACGCTCAGGCCGTAACCCGTGATCGGCTCTGCCATGACCAGCTCATAGCAGGAAATACCGGGCTCTTTTGCCTCCTCGCCGCCGGTGATGTGCGTGAGGGCGGAATAGGTGACAAACATGCCCGCGCCATCGGTGTAGGCCTTACTGCTTGCCTTGTCTTTTTCGCGCGAGACAACGCCCGCTACCACATACGGTTCGTTGGAGATCCAGACCGTCTGCCCTGCCACGTCGTAGCTTCCGAACAGCGCCCAGGAGAGCTCCTCGTCGAGCACAACGCGGTCATACGTAAAGTCGCGGTTCGAGATATAGCTGCCCGAACGAAGCGGCAACGGATGGAACAGGAAAAAGTCCCCGCCGACCCCGATGGTTTTGGCCGTGTAGCTGGCCGCGTCCGTGGACACCGTGACGTCCTGCGCGGCTGTTGACCACGCGTCCTGATATAAGCTGCCGTTTTCCGGCGTTTCCAAGGACGCGTCGACGAATTTCTGCTCCAAGGTCTGATGGAAGGTTTCAATCTCCGACTCGGTCAGCTCCTTGCCTACCGGCTGGAACGCGGACACCTGCACGAAATTTTCTTCGCTCTGTCCCTTCCACGCGTCCGCTGCCGACTGCGTGATGAGTAAATTCGTCACATGGTGGAGCTTGACAGCAAACACGACGGCCAGCACGACGAGCGCCGCGTTCAGCAAAAGCAATGCGAGAAACCGGAGCGGAAGCGGCTTTCGTTTGCGCCTGCGCGCGAATTTGCCGCCGCTCATCCGTTCTCCGCCAGGCGCACCTGCGTGCCTGCCTCGATGGGTTTTGTAGAGGTTGTGATCACGAACTCGCCCGAGCCGATGCCGGAGACGGCAGAGCTCTTATCGTCGCTCGCGAGCACCTGCACATCGACGCGCGTCGCGGTATAGCGCGTGGAAAGCGGCGTGGATTTGGAGACGATCGCAAGAACGAACGAGCCGTTGTTGTCCGTGCGGATGGCGGACGTGGGGACGATGGCGTCGTAGCTCGCGCTCTTCTGGCCGATGGCGAGGGTAATGTTGGAGTCCGGCTGAATATCGCTGCCGGTGAGCCGGAAGGTCAGCAGCCGGTTTTTCTGCGGGTTCTGCGGGTCGTTGCCGATGGTTTCCAGCGTCGCGGTCGCGTCGCCCCAGTAGTTGACGAGCTCGGCGGTGTCGCCGACCTTGACCTTCTTCGCCTGCTCGTTCGTGATGGAAATTTTCACGGTGAAGCCGCGGTCGGTCTGGTTGATGGTTGCGAGGGGATTATCGGCGCTCGCGGTGTCGCCGGCCGTGACGTTGACGGAAGCGATCGTGCCGCCGACCTTCGCCGTGACCTCCTGCGCGTCCGCGTCCTTCGTCAGCTTTTCGATGTCGGCCTTCTTGTCCTCAATGGCCTTCTTCGCCGCCTGCATATCAAGCGCCGCCGTGTCGCCCTTGTTTGTTTCGAAAATCTTGTCTTCGAGCGCCGTTTTCGCGGATTTCAGCGTTTCCGCCGCCGAAGCCGCCGAGGTCAGCTTGTCCACGGTGTCCTTCTGGTCGTCTACTGCATTCTGCGCACGCTCCACAGCGAGCTCATACCGCTCGACTTCCGCCTTTTTTGCGTCATATCGCTGCTGCAATTCTTCTGTGCCGGACACAGCTTCTTTGTAGGCAAGATAAGCTTCGCCATAAGCAAGGTAAGCTTTTGCCTTTGCCAAATTCTTTACTTGCTCTTCCGACACAAGATCATAGAAATCCTTCAGACTGTTAAACGCAGTCGTCAAATCGCTGACCATTGTTGTAACAGATGTAGGGTCTTCTTTACTGCCATATCCGCTGTCAATCAGCTTTTGAGCCAACGCACCAGCGGTATTGACCGCCGTCTCAGCGTCGGATTTATTGCCGCCGTAAAGCCGAAGCAGGAACATGTAATTCGATTCATACTTGTTTACCAGATAAAGATACCGGTCAAGATTCACCCCCTGAGACGAAAGCGATCTCGAAATAGAGTCCTCCGCGTCCTCAACGTCAGACTGCCAAAGCTTTACCTGTCTTTTGATTTCTGAAACGCTGCCCAAGTCTTTATTGTACAGAGATTCAATTGTTGCTTCGAGTTCTGATTTTGCCTGATCTGCCGCTGTTTTCAGAGGTTCGGCCTTTTTTTCTAATTCCGCAATTTCGGTTTCGAGGTTCTTATACTCGTCGCTGTTCTTGATTGCGTCAAGTTCCTTCTGCGCCGTCTCCATCTCCTTGTTCAGTTCCTTCTGTTTTTCCTCGGCTTTGATCTTCGCGACGGCGATGCTCGAAGGATCCATCGAGCTGTACTGATTATAGATCGTCAGCGCCTCGTTATAGGCGTCCCGGAGTTTCTGTACGTCACGGTCTTCCTGCGCGGTGCCGTTGGAGGCGTCAATGAGACTCTTCTGGTAGTTGAGCTCCAGCGTGTCGAGCTCTGCCTTTGCGGCTTTCAGCTCGTCCGATTCCTGCGCTTCGAGGACAAAGAGCACGTCTCCGGCGTTGACCTCCTGGCCGACCTTGCACTTGACGCTCTCGATCTTTCTGGTCTGCGTGAGCTTGACGTTGTATGTCTCGTTGGCGGCAATCGTGCCCGAGGCGCGGATCTTTGCGTTGATCGTGCCCTGCGTCACCTGCTGTGTCGCGACCTCCGGAAGGGAAGCGTT
>CAKUNY010000216.1 GCA_934668605.1 uncultured Oscillospiraceae bacterium
GTCTTCGTCTTCGATACCGAGGTTTACTCCAACACCGGCGGACAGGCCTCCAAGGCTTCCAACATCGGTCAGGTCGCACAGTTCGCGGCTGCCGGTAAGGAAACCAAGTCGAAGTCCCTGGCGGAGATCGCCATGAGCTACGGCTATGTCTATGTTGCGCAGGTCGCTATGGGCGCAAACGCAGCGCAGACCCTCAAGGCCATCCAGGAAGCAGAGGCTTATCATGGCCCGTCGCTCATCATCGGCTACGCACCCTGCGAGATGCACTCCATCAAGGGCGGCATGCAGAACTGCCAGACCGAGATGAAGAAGGCTGTCGACTGCGGCTACTGGAACATGTTCCGCTTCAACCCGGCTGCCGACAAGAAGTTCACGCTCGACTCCAAGGCGCCCGCCGGCGGCTATCAGGAGTTCCTGATGAACGAGGCTCGTTACAGCCGTCTGACCCGCGAGTTCCCGGAGCGTGCAACCGTTCTGTTCGCAAAGAACGAGGAGAACGCCAAGGAGCGCTACGAGCACCTGCTCAAGCTGGTCGAAATGTACGACAAATAATCTTCCAAACAGCACAAAGGACGGTACCGCAAGGTACCGTCCTTTTTTATTCCAGTTTTCCGATTTTGCGTAGGGGGCGATGCCCACATCGCCCCAAGGGCACCGTCGAATTCGCCGAAGGGTATCGTAAAAACGGTTCGTACCGCCGGGTCGATGTGGGCATCGACCCCTACGAACGTCCCGGAAGGTTTCAGAACATCCGTAGGGGCGGACAGGGTCGTCCGCCCCCACGAAACCTTGCTTATCCTCCTTAATTATACCACGACCACTCGGGCTTTAAGGGCTGGGCGATGGAGCAATAAACCAGATCCTCGCCGCTTTGCAGCTGCAATTGCACCTGCTCAATTTCGCTCAGCGCGCAGAGCGTCGCAACCACGCTGTGTACCGCAAGCGAGGCGCTCTCGCGCCCGGTGTCGCAGGTGGAAAACTCCTCCGATAAGACGACCGTACAGAGTGTTCCCGTCACGCGCACGTCCAGAATTCTTGTTCCGGCCGGAACCAGCGTTTGCAGCTGCTCGTTTTCCGCGCCGCTCAGGAGCGCTTGCAGCGTATTTTCCGGCAAGTCCTCCGGGCTTTCATAGGAGATCGCACGTTTTTCGGCTTGCAGCCTGCCGTTTGTTCCGGCAAAATACAGCTGCACCGTCCGCTCCGGATAGAGCCACGACGTGTCCTGCAGCAAAAACGACTCCCGCGTCCAGCGCGTTGAGGCTCTTCCCAGCAGCGTCCCGGATGGTGTCCGGATCTGCACCGCGTCCACGGTACCCAGCTGCGTGAGCGTCATGGTCAGTCCCGCCGCGGCCATCGTCCGCGCATAGCCTGTGAGCGTCGCGTAGGCCTCGTTCATCTCCAACGTCAGAATGCCCTTCTGAAGCTTCGTCCCCGTACAGGCCGTTCCGTCCGGAAACAGCGAGACAAGCCCTTCATCCTCCGGCGCAGACAAATACGCCGCCAGAACCTCCTCCACGCTGAGATCGCCCCCGAGCGTCACCTGTTTTTCCGCCAGTGCGCCGGTTTCACTCCCGTAGCTCTCCTCGCTCGCTCCATCGGCGCGCCGGTAATAAAACGTGAGCTGGTTCTCCCCCGCTGGGATCGTCTGCGCGCCGCACCCGCAGAGCAGCGCCAGCAGAAGAAGGATGGCCAAAATTTTACGCATTGGGTTCATCCTCCTCCAGCTCAAAATACGGCATGCGCACGGTAAATGTCGTGCCCTCGCCCTCTCTGGACGAAACCTCGATCGTTCCGAAATTCCGCTCCACCAGCTCATGGACGATTGAAAGCCCGAGCCCAGAGCCGCCCGCCTGCCGCGAGCGCGCCTTGTCCACACGGTAAAAGCGCTCGAAAATATGCTCGATCGAGTCCGGCGGAATGCCCATGCCGGTATCCTCCACCAGGAGCTCTGCCTCGTCCTGCGTGTGCCGGACGGTCACATGGACACTGCCTCCGGCGTGGTTATACTTGATGCCGTTTTCAACGAGGTTAAAAATGATCTGATACGCGTCATCCTCCATTGAGAGCACATAGCAGCCCCTGTCGAGGTTTGCCGTCAGCTTGACCTCCGTCTGGTCAGCCAGCGGCACGAGCATCCGGAACACGCGCCGCACGGTTTCTCCGAGATCGACCACCTCATGCTCGCAGGCAGTCTCCGCGTCGGCCTTGCTGAGGGTCAAAAGCTTTTGCGTCATGCGGGTCAGCCGGTCAGATTCGTTTCCGATGTCGCTGACGAACTCGCGCATCGTGTCCGCGTCCATGTCGTTCTGCAAAATGGAGTCGGACAGCAGCTTGATGGAGGCCAGCGGCGTTTTGAGCTCGTGCGACGCGTCGGAGACGAACTGCCGCTGCGAAGCCTCCGATTCCTGTAGACGGTCGGTGAGCTTATTGAACTCCGTCGCCAGCGTCGCGTATTCATCGTCGCCGCGCATCTGAATTTTGTGGCTGTATTCGCCCTCGCGGACCAGGCGCATGGACATGAGAATTTTCCGCATCCGCTTCGAGCTCACGACGGAAAACACCGCCGAGCACAAAACGATGCCGCCAAGCAGGATCCACGACCCGCGCAGAATGTTCCGCTCGAGATTTTCAATGATCCTTCCCTGCTCCGCGTCAAAATCCATCACATACACGCAGCCGATGGCGCTGCGGCGCGACATAATGGGGACGGCGGCGTAGCTCTGCAAAGCGCCCGAGTGGTACGCGCAGTGGAACACGTCGTTTCCGCCAAGCGCCTGCGAGACCGCCTCCAGAAGCGCATACTGCCCCACGGCGCTGCGTTGGGCCGAAGAGTCGTACAGCACCCTTCCCTCGGCGTCGGTGATGAGGAGCCTGCTGACGTTGATATCGCCCAGCACGGAAATGACCTGATCGACCGTGTCCGCGCTCAGACTCTCCGCCGTCTCAAACGACGACGCGACGACCTGCACCTTGTCCTGCACGGAGGTGTACTT
>CAKUNY010000217.1 GCA_934668605.1 uncultured Oscillospiraceae bacterium
AGCATCCGGCAGGCCTCGACAATGACGCTCTGCTGCTTGCGCAGGTCATAGTCCTCCGTGCGAAGCGAGAACGTAAAGTTGAGGTTTCCCATGTCGTGGTAGACCGCGCCGCCGCCGGAAAGTCTTCTTGCAAGCGTACCCCCGTCGCGCTCGAGTTCCGCCGTGCGGCATTCTGCCCATGCGTTCTGGTTGCGGCCGATGACCACGGTGTGCCTGTTCTGCCAGAGATAGACGATGAGCGTGTCTTCCGGCACAGTGTCCGTTAAATATTCCTCGATTGCGAGGTTTCGGTGCGGGTTGGTACCCGCACCGATGAAAGCCTGTAAGTATTTGATCATGCGCCGAAATTATACCGAAGGATCATATTTCTCGCTGCGCCTACCTCGTCCAGACGGCGAACCGGGGTGTTATGCGGCGCGGTATGCAGCGCCTCGGGATCCGTGTACGCCATGTCGTAGAGCTTGCAGTAGATATCGCAGACCTCGTCCATGAGCTGCTTGGCCTCTGTCTCGCAGGGCTCGACCATGAGCGCTTCGTGGACGATGAGTGGGAAGTACATTGTGGGCGGATGGAGGTCAAAGTCCAGCATTCCCTTGGCAACATCCAGCGCGGAAACGCCCGTTTCCTTGTGAAGCCGCGTCAGGTTCATGACGAACTCGTGCATGCAGATCTCGTCATAGGCCATATCGAACTTACTCTTCAGGCGCGCCATCATGTAGTTGGCGTTGAGAACGGCGTTCTTCGCGGCCTCGGGGATGCCCTCCTTGCCGAGGGTCAGCACGTAGGTCAGCGCCTTGATGCACACGTCAAAGTTGCCGTAGAACATCTTCACGCGGCCGATGGACTTTTCGGGATAGTCAAAGCCGAACGCACCGTCTTTCTCCACAACCAGAGGACCCGGCATGTACTTGCGCAGGAACTCCTTGCAGCCGACCGCACCGGCGCCGGGGCCGCCGCCGCCATGCGGAGTCGCGAAGGTCTTGTGAAGGTTCGAGTGGATGCAGTCGAAGCCCATGTCGCCGGGACGGACAACGCCCATGACAGCGTTCAGGTTCGCGCCGTCGTAGTAGCACAGGCCGCCCGCGTCGTGGACGATCTTCGTGATCTCGAGAATGTTCGGATCGAAGATGCCGACGGTGTTGGGGTTCGTGAGCATCAGGCCCGCCGTATCGGGGCCGACAGCCGCGCGCAGCGCATCGAGGTCAACGCCGCCCTTGTCGTTGGAGGCGATGTTTACGACCTGATAGCCGCACATGGCAGCGGTCGCGGGGTTCGTGCCGTGGGCAGAGTCGGGAACGATGATCTTCGTTCTGGCCGTGTCGCCGCGGTCGGTGTGATAGGCCTTGATGAGAAGAACGCCGGTAAACTCGCCGTGCGCGCCTGCTGCGGGCTGGAAGGTAACGGCGTCCATGCCGAAGACCTCGCCGAGCTCGGAGCCGAGCGTGTGGAGCGCTTCGAGAGCGCCCTGCGCGGTTTCGATGGGCTGTAACGGGTGCAGCTGGGTAAAGCCGGGCAGCGCCGCCATATCCTCGTCGATCTTGGGGTTATACTTCATCGTGCACGAGCCGAGCGGATAGAAGCCGTCGTTCACGCCGTGGATGCGCTTGCAGAGGGCGGTGTAGTGACGGGTCAGCTCGTTTTCGCTCACGTGGGGAAGACGCAGCGCAGTCTCGCGCTCATTGGAAAGCTTATACTCCGGAACGTCGCAGGCCGGCAGAAGATGCAGGCAATGACCCGGTGCGCCCTGTTCAAAAATCAGTTTCATCAGCCTTGCACCTCCTTCACGATCGCGACCACTTCGTCGAGCTTTTCTTTGGAGACGAGCTCCGTGACGCACCACAGAATGCCGCCGTCAACCTCAGCGCCGCCGAGGATGTTCTTTTCCGCCAGCGCGTCGAGGATCTTCTTGCGGCAGTTGGGGCAGGCCGTCTCGGTGACGAACTCATGGAAGAATTCGCCGGTGTACTTCAGCTTGCAGCCGATCTTTTCGAGCTCGGAAGCAAGATAATGTGCCTTCGAGGTGCAAAGACGCGCGCACTGCTTCATGCCGGGCTCTCCCATCGCGGCCATGTAGATGCCGGCCGTGAAGGCGCACAGCGCCTGGTTCGAGCAAATGTTGGACGAAGCCTTCTCACGGCGGATGTGCTGCTCACGAGCAGAAAGCGTCAGAACGTAGCCGGTCTTGCCGTCAACGTCCTTCGTCTCGCCGACGATACGGCCGGGGAGCTTGCGGGTCATGGCGCTGGTGGTTGCCATGAAGCCGAGGTAGGGGCCTCCGAACGCGATGTCAAGGCCGAGGGGCTGACCGTCGCCGACTGCAACGTCCGCGCCGACCGCACGAGGCGTCGGCAGAAGCGCGCAGGCGATGGGGTTCACGCCCATGACGAACTTCGCGCCCGCTGCGTGGGTGATCTCACCGAGCGCCGCGGCATCTTCGATCTGGCCGAAGAAGTTGGGCTGCTGGACGTAGAAGCACGCGGCATCTGCGCCGAGCGCCGCCTTGAGCGCGTCCATGTCGGTCTTGCCGTCCTTGGCGGGAACGACGTGCAGCTCCGTGTTGGAAGCGAAGCAGTAGGTCTTCATGACCTCGATGACCTGCGGGTTCGTCGTCTCGGAGACGTAAGCGACGGTACGCTTGCGATCCTTGCACATCGGAATGGTTTCCGCTGCGGCGGTCGCGCCGTCGTAGTGCGATGCGTTCGCAACGTCCATGCCGGTCAGCTCGCAGATCATGGTCTGGAATTCAAACGTACCCTGCAAAACGCCCTGGCTGATTTCCGCCTGATAGGGGGTGTAGCAGGTGACAAGCTCCTCGCGCGAGGTGATGGATTTGACAACGGCGGGGATGAAGTGGCGGTAGCTGCCTGCGCCGCGAAGGACGGTCTTGAAGACCTTGTTCTTCTCAGCCAGATCAGTGACCTTCTCGCGCACTTCCAGCTCGCTCAGGCCTTCCGGCAGATTCAAGCCGTTATGCAGGAACATCTCCTGCGG
>CAKUNY010000218.1 GCA_934668605.1 uncultured Oscillospiraceae bacterium
TTTATTCGCTTGACCGAGCTGATTCCCGAACTGCTGGATATGGTGGATGAAAAGAAAATTGCCTTAAATCCCGCCTATGAACTGTCTTTCCTCAAAACAGAGGAACAGAGGGATTTGCTTGATGCGATGGACAGCGAACAGGCTACCCCATCTCTTTCCCAGGCTCAACGCCTTAAAAAATTCAGTCAGGATGGACATTTATCTATTGATGTCATGCGAGCCATCATGGGAGAGGAAAAGAAAAGTGATCTGGACAGGGTTACTTTTACTTCTGACACTTTGCGGAAGTATTTTCCCAGAAGCTACACACCAGCCAGGATGCAGGAGACCATTATCAAGCTACTCGGCGGCCGCGCTGCCTTTTCCCCTCGGCTGTTTCCTCTTTCTGCTTTTCGGCGGCGTTTTTGTCGGTGCGGTACTGCTTGGCCTTGGAGCACATCTGGTCGCAGACGTCATAGCAGCCGCGCGCTTTCGCGCCATAGTCGCAGGTCATACAGCATTTCTCGCCTTTACACTGCGGCGTCCACGAGCCGCACGTAGCGTCGTGCCGGAGCGTCGCGTCATCGCGGGAGTTCGGGCAAGACTTGCCGCCCTCGCAAATCAGTCGTCTGCTCGGGCGCCACTTTGCGCCGCTCTTTGCGAGGCCCCGCACCTGCTCGATTCCGGCGGACGTGGGGAATTCCTTCGTCCGGGCGAATGCGTCCCGCAGGCGCATCTGCAAGGCGATCTCGCACCGCGCAAGCTCCAAAGCTGTCGCGTCCGGGATTTTTCCGGCTGCCCACTGTGTCTTGAAATCCTGAATCAGGTTCTCCTCGATCATGTGCAGGTTCGCGAGCTTCGTTTTGCTGACGTTGCAAGCCTCGGCCACATGGTCGCGCATCCTGCCGGGGAACTCCACGCCCTGCTCCTTGAGATCGTAAAGCAGCCGCTCCACGCGCTGTGCCGCCTGGCTGATCTCCGCGCTCGTGAGCACGCGGGCTGTGGAATTGGCCATAATCAGCTCCAGTTCTTCCATGGCCGCACTCTTGGGGCTCCGGACGAAGACCGGGACTTTCCGGAGATCTTCGCGCCCTTCTTTCACGAGCGCCCGAACTGCTGCCGTGCGGCGATGGCCGGAAATGAGGCGGTACTTGCCGTCCTCCGTGCGCGTAACCGTCGGCGGGTCCATGATACCGGAGAGCGCGATGGAATTTTTGAGCTCTTCGAGTTTGGTCTCATCGACTGCGTAAAAATTGGCCTCATTGCTCACGAGATCGTCAATGTCGACCTGCACGAGTTCGCGCCCGGTGTCAGACTTGGACACCGCCTGCACCTGCTGGGCAAAAATGCTCGATACGTCAAACGGCACTTGCAAGCCCTCCTTCCGCACCGGCCCGGAGAAGATCGTCCATCGTCACCGGCGGCTGGATGTACTCCTGCACAAATGCCCGGTAGTCGTAGCCTGCCGCCGAACGCGGCGAGTAGACCGTGATCGGCTTGCGCTCAAAGGTCATCTCGTCGACCTTGTCGGTGCGGCGGATGGTCTGCTCAAAGACCGGGAGAATGCCGCAGTCCCGCAGGCTCGCCTCCGCCTCGATCACGACCGGCGTATTGCGCCACATGGTAATGAGCGCACCCGCAATTTTGAGGCTCGGATTGATCTTGTGCATGTTGTCGATCTGGCGGGAGACGTTTGCAAGCCCTCGCAGGCTGAACGCGTCGAGCTTGATCGGGATGATCACCTCGTCGGAGGCCAGCAGCGCCGCGGCGCTTGCCGCGTTAAAGGCCGGCGGGCAGTCAAAAACGACGTGGTCATACGCATCGTCCTCGCGAAGCACATCGCACAGGTCTTTCAGGCAGCTGCCCTTGACGCGGCTGCCGATGGCCGAGAGGTCTAAGTCCATCAGCGCGTCAGACGCGGGCAGCACGTCCACGTTGTACGGCGTTCCGGAGATATTTTCGGGATAATACGGCTCCGCCGTCCCCAGCAGATAGTCCGCCACGCCCGGAAGCTGCTGCCCGGCAAGGCCATAAAACTCCGTCGCGTTGCACTGGCTGTCGCAGTCGGCAAGCAGCACGCGCTTTTTGTGGTCGGCGGCCAGAATATAGGCCATGTTTACGGCGGTCACGGTCTTCCCGACGCCGCCTTTGAGATTTAAAATCGATATTGCCTTCATGGTGTGTCCTTTCTCAGTCCGGGATTTTAAATTGCTCCGGGACGTCGTCATATACTTGCTTCCAGCGCTTGTCCGGCTCCGGACTCGGCGCTTGGGAAGCGGATTTTTTAAAGGTCTGCGTCTGGCCGTCGAAGGCCAGCATGAGCGCGATATTTGCCTCGCCCTCTTTGTTCTTCGCGATGTTGAGGATGCGGCGGCTTCGGCTGTTGTCCGGCTCTTCGCGGTAGAGGAGCATGACCACGTCCGCGTCCTGCTCGATCTGGCCGGAGGAGCGAAGCGAGGCCAGCGTCGGTGGCGGGATTTTTCCGCCCTTGGTCTTCTCGGGGCGGGAGAGCTGCGAGAGCGCGATGACCGGCGTCCCGGTCTGCCTGCCGAACTGCTGCAAGTCGCTCGAAATTTTCGACACGACCTGGAACTGGTCGGCTGCGCCGCGGCCTGTAATATCGCTCTTGATTTTTTGCAGGTAATCGATGAAGATCACGTCGTAGCGCTTCGATAAGCTGTGCGCCCGGATGTCCTGGACAGTCATGCCGCTGGCCTCGATGAGATCAAGCTTCAATCCGCCCAGCCGCTCGGAGAGCACCGCGACGGTCTCCCAGTCGGTCGCGTTCATCGCGTTGAGCTTGAGCTTCGGCAGGCCGATCTGCGCCGTCATGGCGATGATGCGGTCGAAGAGCTTGTCGCAGTCGGTCTCGTAGCTGTAAAAGCCGACGCGCATCGTCTTTGCCATCCGCATGGCGAGCGTCAAGGCTACTCAAGTGCATTTTTTATGCGGCAGAGAGAAACCAAATTCTTGAACACAATCCCTGTGCGGGAATATCCGGTA
>CAKUNY010000219.1 GCA_934668605.1 uncultured Oscillospiraceae bacterium
GGCCCCAGCGACGAAAGACCTCTTGCAGGCCCTCGGAATGCTGGTCGTCGTAAAAGAACGCCTTGCCCATGTCGTAGAAGACGGGGTCGCACGAGTTGGCGATACCTGATTGCAGCGTCATCGTGCCGTGGCCGGAGTGCAGCCAGCAGTACTTGCCCCAAGATTTACCCAAGCCAGTCCAATAACCCGTGCAGTTGGTCGTCTGGCCCGAGGTGTAGGTGCCAAACTCAAGGCCGGCCAAGGCCGAAAGCGGCTTGATGGTCGAGGCCGACATGTACTGGCCGCTGATGGCACGGTTGAGCAGCGGATGCGAACCCTCGTCATCGTTGAGCTCGGTCCACACGTCATTGGAGACGCCACCGATAAACACGGAAGGATCAAACTTGGGCTCGCTCGCCATACCCAGAATCTCACCGTTATTGGGGTCGAGGCACACCACGGCACCGTTGCCCGCGTTGCTGTAGCCCGTGGTCTTGGCGAGCTCGATGGCACTTGCCAGCGCCGTCTCGCAAGCCTGCTGAATCTTGAGGTCGAGTGTGAGCTTAATGTCGGAGCCGGCCTTAGCGGGCACGGCACCGGCCTGACCGGTCACGTTGCCCGAGGCATCGACCTTGACGGTCTGCTCGCCGCGGATACCCTGCAGCAGGTTCTCGTAGTAGCTCTCGACGCCCGCCTGGCCCACGATATCGCCCGACTGATAGGTGATCTGACCGGCAGAGGCGTCGTCGTTGCCAGAGGACTTCTTGTTCTGCGCTTCGAGCTGCTCGGAGGTAATGGTGCCGGTGTAGCCCAAGATGTGGCAGGCAGTCTCGCCATACGGATACTGACGCTCGGTGCGCTCGGCGATCTTCACACCCGGAAACTCACCGGCGTGCTCCTGGATATAGGCGACCGTGGAGCGTCGTACATCGGTTGCGATGGTGTGCAGGCTCTGGGCGCCCTCGGAATTGTCCTGAATGTTGCGCAGCACCGCCACGTAGGGCATGCCGAGCACATTGGCGAGATGGCGCACCAGCACGGTGTCGTCGGCCAGGTCGCGATAGGCGACGACGGCAAGCGAGGAGCGGTTTTGCACGAGTGCCACGCCGTTTCGGTCGAGGATACGTCCGCGCACGGCAGGCGTGGTGACGGTGCGGGTCTGGTTGCTCTTGGCCTGCTTGTCGTAATAGTCCGACGAGACCATCTGCATACCCCACAGCTTGACGGCAAGCGCGGCAAACATCGCGCCCACGCCCGTGGTGAGGATGGAGAAGCGGCCCTTAAATGCCGTCGCAGCCGTATTGCCCTCGCCCTCGGTGGCGCGAGGACTGGTGCCGTGCTGCGTATCATAGGTAAAACGGGAATCACCGCGGCGCATGATAACGAGCGCGACCACAATGGCCACGACCAACACGATACCGGCGATGATGACCGTCAGCTGGGAAGACATCTATGGGCCTCCCCTATTTGAGCTTACGGGTCTTGGGCTTAAAGCGCATGCCCGTCTGGCGGTTGCCGCGTGCGGAGAATCCGTAACCGGCCTGCGGAGCGGCGCCGGACATCAAAAACGGGATGGCGACCAGGCCCGTCAGGATCGAAGACGGCAGGGCATGCCCAAAAATGGCAACCACAAAGCTCGTCTCCAAACCCATAAAGAGCAAGATAATGCTGTAGACCACGTTGATGGCGAGTGCGAAGGCGCCAACGGTAATGCCGCGCGCGCTCGGACTGCCGCCCACCTGACCGGCGGCGCTATGCACCAGGGCAAAGCTCCCCACCGTCAGCAGCAGCGACATAACGCCCACCGGCACCGATGCCGACAAGTCGTAAAACAGGCCACTGCAAAAGCCGCATACGACGGCACGCGTGGGGTCGCCCGAGAACACGCCCAGGCACACCAGGATAATCATAAAGTTGACGCGGCCGCCCGCGATAGAGATCTGCGGCGCCAGGCCCACCTGCAGCAGCACGCACACGACGGCTGCAATCGCAAACGTACGGGAGCTCGCCCCCTGCTCGTGAAGATCCATGGACGCGCCTCCCTATTCGCTCGAACCCGAGTCGGTCGTTTCGGACGCATCGGAGCTGTCGTCCGAACCCTCGTCCTTGGTCTTGGTCGCCGCATCGCGCGAGGTGCCCTGCGGCGTGCTGTTGGCCGTGTTCACGTCATCGTCCGAGGCCGACTGCTCATCGGTCAGCGAGGTGACGACCAGCACCTCCTCGTTGTTCTCGGCCGTGGTCTGCGCGCGCACCACGATGGTGTAGTACACGTCGTTGGCCGACTTTTCGACCGAGGAAACGGTGCCAAGCGGCAGGCCCTTGGGGAACACGCCACCAATGCCCGAGGTCACGATGATGTCGCCCACCTTAACATCGGAGTCGACGCTCACGTACTCAAGGCGCAAGGTTCCATCGGGCTGGCCCTGCAGCATGCCCTGGGCGCGCGTGTCCTGCACCATAGCGGACACGCCCGAGTTCTCGTCACCAATCAGGCGCACGGTGGACGTCTTGGCCGAAACCTCGATAATCTGACCGATAACACCGGCAGAGCTCGTCACGGGCATATTGATGGTAAGACCGTCGGCAGAACCCTTGTCGATAGTGACCGTCGAGGTCCAGGCATCGCCCGAAGCGCCCACGATGCGCGCGGCGGTCGACTTGAGGTTATAGGTCGACTGTAGGCCGACCAGGCCCTCCAAGCGCTCGGCCGTCTTCTGCGCCTCGGAGAGTTCGGCAACTTTGGAAGTGAGCTCCTCGTTTTGCTTCTTAAGCTCGGCAAGCGTGTCCTGCGATGCCGTAAGGTTCGAGAACACATTCCCGATGGCGTTAAACGGCGTCGCCACCGCCGAACCCACAAAGCGCACCGGCGAGGTAATCGTCGTCACGCCCGAGCGAACGGCATGGATCGGCCCTGCCTCGCCCTCACGAATATAAAACGTGAGCAGCAAGACCGAAATCACGCTGAAAACAATCAACGGGCGCATACCCGTTG
>CAKUNY010000220.1 GCA_934668605.1 uncultured Oscillospiraceae bacterium
GCGGAACAGGTTCACGGGGTCAACGTCCCAAAGACCGGTATGGCTCAGCTTTTCCTTGATCTTCTCCGGGATCAGATCAGGGTTCTGCATCTGGGCGATGGTCGGGATGATGATATTGTTTTCCTTGGCCTTCTGAATATTGTGGGCAAGGCCTTCACGGTTGATGGAAAGGTCGATGGTCTTGTTCATGTAGGTTCTCCTCCTGTTTTACTGTTGTCTAAATAGGAATATAGTGTGTATTTGGATATGCCGAAGTGCTTCGCGATTTTATCGCCGGATTTCGTAATCATCAGCGCGCCGGACTTGCTGAGGTACCGGATGGCCTTGACCTTGTCATCCTTCGTCATCAGCGCCACGGGCTTTCCGACCAGCTCGTCGGCCTGACGGATCAGGTCTTCGAGCAGATCCGCCACATTCAGCGTGATGCGCTCGGGTTCTTTGCGGGTCTGTGCGTCAACGGAATTGAACTCATGCAGCGTGTTTTCAAACATCTGCATCATGGAGATATCATAATTGATGCCGAGGATTGCCGCGACCTTACCATGCTCGTCATGGATATAGACCGAGGAAGATTTCAGGGTTTTGCCGTCTTTCGTGCGGGTCAGATAGCAGAGCTGGTCGTTTACACGGTCGTCGTCGTGTCCGATCTGTTCGAGCACCACGTGCGACGGGCCGTCTCCGATTTTTCGGCCGGATACGTGTCCGTTTTCAATGGCGACGATCGAGCTGTAAGCGCTCTTATCCGAAATTTCGTGGACGACCACCTCACAGTTCGGGCCGAACTGCGCGGCGATGCCCTTCGCGATTTGTCCCAGCATGTCCAGAAGTCTCGCGTCCAATGACTTATCACCTCCAAATATTGATACCCGTATCAACCAAACGGCAAAAACTGTGCATCTTGCCGATGGATAGCTCTATCATAGCAGTATTTTTTGGAGAATGCAATGGCTATTCTTAAATTTTTTTAGGTTTCCAAAAAATCTTTTCGTTTTTGTGCAATTTACCACAAACGAATCATTTTGTCAGCTCCGAAAGAATCGACTCGAAGCCCCGGCAGGCCTTTGTCAGCTGGGAGATCTCAATGTACTCGTCGCGCACATGCGCGAGGCTCTCAAGTGACGGCCCGTAGCCGATGGTCGGAATGCCGGCCTCGCCGCAGAAGTGGCTGCCGTTCGTGCAGAACGAAAAGTGCGACAGCGGCGCGTCAATTCCGGCTGCCAGAAGTCCGCGCCTTGCCTTTGTGACGAGCTCCGAGTGCTCGTCCACCGCCCAGGCCGGAAAATAGCGCTTGGCGCAAATCGTATCGCTCGTCCAGCATTTCTCCTCGCCTGTCGCCAGATAGCAGCGCGCTTTGAGTCCCGGGTTCTTTTCCCGCGCGCGCCGAATCGCCTCGTTCACCTGCGAAAGGATCACGCCCTCGTCTTCTCCCACGAGCGTCCGCCGGTCAAACGTCGCGCGGCACGTCGCCGGAACGACCGAAGCGCCGGGATAGGGCGCGGAAATGATGTCCGTCAGCTCGAGAATGCCGCGTCCTAACAGCGGATGCTCGTTCGGGACGATCTTCCGGATCTCCTCAATGACCGCCAGCATCTCATACACGGCGTTCACGCCCTTTTCGGGGTTTGACGAGTGGCAGCTCACGCCCTCGGTTTCCACCACGATCTCCGCGCGTCCCCGCTGGCCGATCTTGACGCTCGTGGAGGTCGCCTCGCCGACGATGACGAAATCCGGATGGACGCGCTTTGTGATCTCGCGCGGCGCGACGCCCTCGAAGCACTCCTCGTGCACCGAGCCGGAGACGCAGATCGTGCCCGCGAAGTCCTTTTTTGTCCGCGCGGCAAAGCGGCCTGCCGCCATGACCATCGCGCAGTCGCTGCCCTTCATGTCGGACGCGCCCCGGCCATAGATTCTGCCGTCTTCGATCTCGCCGCCGAACGGGTCGTGCGCCCACTGCTCCCTGTCGATCACGTCCACGGTGTCCATGTGTCCGTCTAGTAAAATCGTTTTGCCGGGGCGTTTCCCGTGGATGGTGCCGATCACGTTTCCGAGCCGGTCAAAGACGACCTCGTCAAAGCCGAGCTCGAACATTTTCTCCCGCAGCAGCTTTGCCATCGCTTCCTCCCGGCCGGAAAAGCTCGCGGTCTGGAGCGCCCTCTGGCAAAAGGCGATCAACGCTTCATCTGAATACATCGGAAAGCTCCTTCCTGTTTCGTGAAAAAGGCTTCCCCATAAAAGAGGAAGCCCGTTTTTTAACGTTCCTGTTCTTCGTGTTTTTGTAAATACGCGACGGTCTCATTGAGGCACCCCCGCATCGCGCGCAGCCAGTGCTCCCGCATACGCTCCCGCGCCAACGGCGCGTTTTCCGCGCGCAGCGCCTCGACAATGCCCATGTGCTGCGCCGCCGAGGCCTCGCGCATGGCCGGAAGGTGGAAATAGTGGAACTTGATGCGGCGGATGTGAAGCATGAGGGTTCGGGAGAACTCCGTCACGTATTCGTTTCCCGCCGCCTGCACGATCCGCTCGTGGAACCGCTCGTCGCAGGCCATGACCGCCGCCGCGTCCTCCTGCCCGCTTGCCGCCTTTGCATCGCGCAGGGCGCACTCGAGCTCAAAAAAGTCGCTTCCCGTGAGCTTCCCGCAGGCGAGCTCTGCCGCGAGCGCCTCGAGATCTGCCAGAGGCCGGTAGCATTTTTCGATATCCTGCGTGTCGAGCGGCGCGACCACCGTCGCCCTGCCCGGCATGACGAGCACCAGCTTCTGGCTTTGCAGCTGCTGCAAGGCCTCGCGCACGGGGGTGCGGCTGACGCTGAAATATTCTCCGAGCTCGGCGTCGAGAATTTTCTCGCCCGGCTCGAGAACACCTGTGATGATCCAGTCGCAGACCGTCTCATAAACCGCCTGACGGGCGGACTTTCTGTGAATGACTCCGCTGCCCTGTGGAACCGGCATGGCGCGCCTTCTTTCT
>CAKUNY010000221.1 GCA_934668605.1 uncultured Oscillospiraceae bacterium
TACACCGTCACGCCGATCGACAACGACAAGGGCACCATTTCGGATGGCACAAATACGTATTCCTATCGGTATGACGCTGGCGGCAGCGGCTACAGCGTGACGTTTACCTATCCGGACGGCGAGACGTACACATGGACTGAGAACAGCAGCAGCGGACGCGGGGAAGCAAGTCTGAATTTTGACTTTGAAAAATACCCGAGCGGCATGGTGCTCAAGGGGCTTCTGCGCAAGGTCCGCACCACGCAGGAGGATACGTCTGCAAAGAACTGGGGCCTGATTCTCGTGCTGCTGTTTGCCGGCGGCATCAACACCGCCTGTCCGCAGCTGACGTGGTATCTCGACGTCGGCTGGAAGGTCAAGGACGGCGAGCCCTCTGAGGCGGCTCTCGGCTGGAGCCGCACAGTTGGCGTTGTGCTGCTGATCGTTGCGGTGGTTATGATGATCGTTTGATACGGTATCAAAAATCCGGCGGTTCAGCCTGAACTGCCGGATTTTTTGCCCTTGAAAAACACTTCGCTGATTCCCACGAGGACGAGAAAGCCGCCGAAGAGCTTTCGCAGAAGGCCGGTATCGAGATTCGATGCCAAAAGCGCCCCGGGAATTGCGGTGAGGCAGCCAGCCAGAGCCGCCGGAATGACGGCGCGCCAGACGATCTGCTTATTTTTGACGTGGAAGAAGAGGGAACACGCAGCAGTCGGGAGGAAATACAGAAGGTTCACGCCTTGTGCCGTGCGCTGCTCCATGGACTGCGCGGCGGTCAGCCAGACCATGAGAAGCGAACCGCCGCCGATCCCGAACCCCGAGAGCACGCCGCAGAGAAGCCCCGCCAGAACGGCGATCAGAAAAGTTAACATAAGATCAGCCTCGCGCCGCCGAAGAGAATCAGAAGCCCCAGCGCAATGTGCAGAAACCGCGCCGACACCTTCTTGAACCAGAGCCCGGCGAGAATCCCGCCGCCAGCGCCGCCCAAAAGATACGGAAGCGCGGTTTTGCCGTCCAGCGCGCCGTTTTTTGCGTAGATGATCAGCGAGACGATCGTCAGCGGCAGAATGATGCTGATGGCCGAGGAAAATGCATTTTTGTCCTCGAGCTTTACAAGAAGAATCAGAAGCGGCACGACGATCATGCCGCCGCCGGCGCCAAAAAAGCCGTTGATAAACCCGGCTAGACTCCCGGTCAGCAGACATTTCCAGATGGCGGGCTGCGCAGCGCTCATAAAAAATCCTCCTCTGTCAGAACACTATAGGGAACCGCTGAATCAATCCCCGACCACGGACGACGGATCTTTTCCGCCAGATCTTCGGTTTGAAAAACGGGAAATACATAGAGTATTCCGCCGCTTTTCAAACCTTGCCTTGACGAAAAATCTCTCGCCGTCCGCAGCCGCTGATTGAATCAGAGCTTCCCTAGTTTCGGCAGGGGAGACGTATTTTATTCTCCCGGCTGCTCCGGCGATTTCTGCGCGAGAAGCTGCTGCACGATATAGCCCGCGATCATCATACCTGCGCACGGCGGGACCCACGAAACAGAGCCAGGCGGCGTGCGCTTTTCCGATTCCTGCCCGGGAAGCTTTCGGGGCGTAAGCGGCAGCTCCTCGCTGGTAAGCACCGTGTGGTGCTTGATCCCGCGCGCCCGGAGCTCGCGCCGCATGACCTTGGCCAGCGGGCAGCCCGAGGTTTTGCTGAGGTCGGTGATCGTGAATTTCGAGGGATCGAGCCGGTTGCCGGTTCCCATCGAGCTGATGATCGGAACGCCGCGCGTGATGGCCGTCTCAATGAGATCCAGTTTACTGCGCGTGGAGTCGATGCAGTCGGCGATGTAGTCAAAGCCGAGGGAAAAGAAATCCTCCCGCGTCTCGGGCTCATAGAAAACGGGAAGCACCGTGACGCGGCAGTCGGGGTTGATATCCCGGATGCGTGCGGCCATGACGTCCGTTTTCGGCTTACCGATCGTGGAGCGCAGCGCGACGAGCTGCCGGTTGAGATTCGTAAGCGACACCGTGTCGTGGTCAACGAGCGTGATCGCGCCCACGCCCGCGCGCACTAAGGCCTCCGCCGCGAAGCTTCCCACGCCGCCGACGCCAAACACGGCGACATGGCTTCCGGCAAGAATGGCAAGCGCCTCGTCTCCCAAAAGCATCTGTTCCCGGTCAAATTGCGTTTCCTGCATAAAAGCCTCCCTGGGTGTATTTTTCCGACTGCCAGCGCACCCGGACAGCGGGTCTTTTTGTGCTGCGTCAGCACCATCCTGCAAAAAAGGAGCCGCCGCAAGGCAGCCCCTTTTCGGTTTTCCTTTACTTGGTGGTAAAGCGCATACCAAACGCGTTCGTCTGGATGTCGTCTGCCGCACCCTCGGTGACGGTGCTGAACCACTCGTTGTGCGCATCGCTGCGCAGCTGGTCTTCGACGAGCTTCATGCGGTAGTTCGTGCCGTAGCCGGAGAAGAACATGACATGATAGCCGTAGGAGCTCTCAACGATGCCGGTGTCGCCGACCTGATGGTCTTCGAAGCACCAGTTCTCAAAGGGCTCTACCATCTGACCCGGGGTGATGTCCTCGTAGCGGGCAGATTCTGCGGCCGTGCCGTCGTCGCGGGCAGCGTCGCCGATGGCGGCAAACGCGTCCTCGGTGTGTTCGCCTGCCTCATACTGCGCGAGCAGCTCTTCCGCCTTTGCCTTGGCATCGGCCATAGCTTCCTCATCCGTCGTATCGGTGACGGAAACAAGAATGTGGCGGACATTCGGCAGCGCGTAGTCATGATCGTCGCGGGATTCGAAAATCGCGACATAATAGGTGCCGCTCGTTTCCACGCAGGTCGCGTCGCCGGTCTTGCGGCTGGTGTCGAACAGCCAGTCGGAGAGCTCGGAGTCGGTGTGGCCGATGTCGGTGCGCAGCGTGTAGCTGTCGTCCTCGTAGTTCTCCTTGGTATCCTCGGAGGCATGCGAATAGGCGGCGGAAA
>CAKUNY010000222.1 GCA_934668605.1 uncultured Oscillospiraceae bacterium
CCGCTGCGCGTTCCGGGTTTTTCGGCGCATTCTTGCCACTAAGATATTCCTTACCCAGCCGGTAGGCGGCGTAGTCGTTGCCGCTCTGCGCCGCCGCCCGTTCCAACCAATAAAATCCCTGCGCAGGATTTTGCGTTTCCGCATCATCCGAGAGGAGCAGCTTGCCCAGTGCATACTGTGCTGCCACATGATCTTGCCGCGCAGCCAGTTCCAGATAGTGCTGTGCCTTTTCTGGGTCCGGAATCAGCAGCCCGCCCTCACGATAGAGAATCCCGGTCAGGTATTGCGCGTATCGGTCACCGTCGTCTGCCAGCGTTTCTAACTGCCTTGCAGCTTCGTCGCGTTCCTCCAACGGCGTGGTTTCGTCTGTCGCCACCCCGTACCATGCACTCACCGGATACGGAACACTGTGGGTGACATTCTGTTCCGCTTCCTGTTCCGCGCCTACATCCTCGAACGTGATCTCGTTTTGCCGTACCTGTTCTGCAACCTGAAGGACCGCATTTTTGATCTGGCGGAACTCCTTCTGCTGCGAGAGCGGCGGGCGCTGCCGCTCCTTTTCCGCGTAGAAATCGTTCAGCCTGCATTGCAGCTTCCACCAGCGCTCGTAGCATTCATACACACTCGGCAGCAGCTCCATCTGATCGACAATGGCATCGACTTTCTGCTTGAGATTCTTCGGCAGATATCCATAGGACTTCTTTCCCTTGACGCTGCCCAACTCCCTCGCCAGTTCCCGGATCATTTGCTCCGCCTCCGGATGCTCGCAGGCGGAGTTCTGCATCTTCTGCGCAAGCGCCAGCATAGCAGAACGCGTTTCCCGCACCAGCTCGTCGCGGGACTGGCTTTTGTCCTCGTAGATGTGCAGCAGCTCCTGCTGAAAGATTTGGTTGGTCAATACGGATTTTATCTTCCGGATACCATCCCGGTTCAGGTACGCCTGCCCCGGCTTTTTCGACCACGCCATCATGTGAACGTGCGGGTGACCGCCCTCGTCGTGGAATGCCGCGTACCAGCGAAAGTCCTCCGGCGGAATGTGCATCGCCTCCGCGATATCGTTCCGGTGCGCCCGCAGCAGTGCCCGCCATGCGTCCGCATGATCGAATCCAAGCCGCTCCGCGTCCTCGCGCCGGAGCGAAATGATGTGCGTCCAGATGTTGCCGGTGTAGCTGTTCACCTCTGCCATTGCCGCGTTCAGGTCGACTGCATCTTCATCTCCGAACAGCCCGTGTTCGCCCATCCGCTCTGTGCGAGGTCGGGTTGCGATATACTTGGCGTAGCCGTCAAGCTCCTGCACCTTGCCCCAGTTTTCTTCCATCGCCAGCGTGAGAAACTGCGAGGCGTTGAACTTCGTCGGGTGTGCCGTGTAATCGCCGTATTCCAAGAGCGTTTTTGTGTCTGGGAAATCCTTCGTCAGCTTTTCGATGAGCTGCGTCTGCCGTTTTGTCGGCGGGCGGTCGTCCGGCAGAATTTCAACCCGTTCACGCGTGGCGATGTAGCGCAGATACCCGCCAGCCGGTTTCACGCCGCCGCCCTTGAAATACGGACTTTTGACGATCAATCTAGCCATTCGTCAACCGGCTCCTGCGCGCGAACCTTCCGCTCCAGCTTGAGCTGGCCGTTGGTGCGCTTCACGTCATTGACGCTCTTTGCCCGCTGCTTCCGCAGCACCGATTCGTCCAGATTCACGCACTCCGCCAAAAGGCTCAACCCCATGTCCAGCTCCACGGCCTGCTTGAACAGCAGCGTTGAGAGCCGCTGCTCCAAAAGCTGCAGCCGCCCGTCAATGGCTGACTGGACTGCCCGCGGGAGCATCGTGCTTGTCCCCGCCGCCAGATGATCCGCGTAATAATTCACGGCGCGTTCCAGAAATTCATTCTTGCTCCGGCAGCCGTCCAGCTTGAACCAATGCTCCAGCTTTTCCGCCGTCTCCGGCGACATCCGGAAATTCAATCTGTTTTCTTCTTTGCTCATAATCCTCCAATCTGCGGCGTGGCACGCCGAAATCCCTTGAACCGTCTGCGTTTGCGGGATTTTTGATGCCAGCCGCGCTTATTTTCCTCCAAACAGGCGCCAATCGCAGCGCCTGCGCAACCTCCTGATACAGTCCGCACTGCGGGCTGTTGTGAACAGGAAAAGCGTCGGTTCCGACGCCATCCTTTTATCCTGCTTTCTCGCCGCGGCGCCCAAAATCCCTCGATTTTGCCCGTCTCGGTGTTTTCCACGTTTGCCGCATTTCCTCTTTCGACCGAACCCGCTGCACTGGGCTTTGGTCGAATTTCCTGTTCTCCCGCACGTCGGCGCAACGTCCGGTTTTGGGTTTCCGGTGGGTACGCGCCCGGCTGTGCCCGGAAAATCGGACACAGCCGCGACACGCGGCTCACGCGGGTGGACAGGTGGTTTCCTGCTGTGCCTGTCGGAACGCTTCCAACCGCTTTCGGATGCGTTCCTGCTCACATTCCGTGTCCAGCTTTGCAAGCTTTTGCTCGTAAAACTGTTGGATGGAGAACTGAATGGGCAGGAGCGTGTACAGAAGGCTTCCATTTTGTTTTCGACCATCCTGCGTGATGATGCTTGTGTGCTCCGTTTGAATGAGGCCACGTTCGACCAGCTCGGTCACATATTTGCGTACCGTGTTCGGACTCATATTGACGGCGTTTCCAATCGTCCGATAGCTTGCGTGACACTGGTACGTCGTCCGATCTTCGATGTACATCAGGTAACTGTAGACAGCCAGCGCGCCCGGTGAGAGACCGAGGGCGAAAACCTCATTCGGCAGAGGAAAGTAGTTTTTAATCGGATCGCGCGATGTGAAATACTTATTCTTCATGCGTACCTCCTGTCTGCCGCTCCACCCAGAGCCGGAACTGCTCCTTCGGCACGACCAGTCGGCTGCCGATCCGCAGCGACGGAAAGCCGTCCTCGTGCAGAAGCTCGTAGGCGCTTGACGGCGATA
>CAKUNY010000223.1 GCA_934668605.1 uncultured Oscillospiraceae bacterium
GTCCACCTGTTCCCATACCGAACACAGAAGTTAAGCTCACTTCCGCCGACAATACTTACCGGGTGACTGGTCGGGAAAATAGGTAGTGCCAATGCTGGGAAAAAAGACCGTCTGTTTTAACAGGCGGTCTTTTCGTTTATTCTCTAATGCTTAATTGAAGCACATCAGGTCTTGCATAGTGGCCGCAGCCGTCAAACTCCATGCGGCTGGCGGGAACCTTCTGCATGTCAAGATCGGCGTAAATAATGGCCTCTTCGTCCCAGACGGTTTCGCTTGCTTCGTGGCCGAAGGGGTCGATGACGCAGCTGCCGCCGCGGCAGGCAATATCGGGAAGACGGGAAATCTCATCGGCGCCGCTCCTCGTTTCCGGATAGTCCGATTTGCGGAAAATGAGGTCGGCATTTACAAAGTAGCAGTGGCCTTCAATTGCGATATGGCGAATCGTGTGCTGCCACTCGGGGTTGTCGTTCGTGTTCGGAGAAATGTAGATCGTAATGCCCTTCTCATAGAGCGCGGTGCGCGCAAGCGGCATGTAGCTTTCCCAGCAGATGAGACTGCCAAGTTTGCCCCACGGCGTGTCCATCACGGGGAAGAAATCCTGCTGCGCATCGCCCCAGACGAGGCGCTCGGCACCGGTGGGCTTCAGCTTGCGATGATTGAGCGCCTGTCCGTCGGGGGAAATAAGCATATTGGAATTATAGAGCGTCGCCGTGTTTCCCTCTCGCTCGGAGTAGCCGAAGCTGAGATAGACACCCAAGCGCTTCGCGCAGTCGATCAGCTGCTGCATTTCCGCGCCATCGGCCAGGATCGAATTGTCGTAATAGATCTTCCAGTCTTTTCGGCCGGGCTCCTTGCGGCTGCCGACAGTGTAGCCGAATGTCATGCCGTAGGGATACCCCGGGAGAAAGAGCTCGGGGAAAACGAGGAGCTCCGCGCCGTTTTTTGCGGCTTCATCGATGAGGCGGAGCGCCTTTTGCAGGCACGCGTCTTTGTCGAACATCACGGGCGCGGCCTGCACGATGGCAAGGCGGCAGTTGGATTTTAAATCCTTCATGCGGAACCTCACGCGTCGTAGCCGTTGGGGTTGTTTTTCTGCCAGTTCCAGGAGTCGCGGCACATGTCCGCAACCGTGCGCTTTGCATGCCAGCCGAGCACCTTCTCTGCCTTTGCGGGGTCGGCGTAAACGGTGGCAAGGTCGCCCGCGCGGCGCTCGCCGATGACGTACGGAACGTCCACACCGTTGACCGAAGCGAAGGTGTTTACCATCTCAAGAACGCTCACACCCTTGCCGGTGCCGAGGTTGAAAATTTCACAGCCCGCGTGATTCTGCGCATAATGCAGCGCAGCCAGATGCCCCTCCGCCAGGTCCATCACGTGGATGTAGTCGCGCACGCCGGTTCCGTCGGGGGTGTCGTAGGTGTCACCAAAAATCGTCAGCTGCTGGAGCTTGCCGACGGCGACCTGTGTGATATACGGCATGAGATTGTTCGGAATGCCATTCGGATTTTCGCCGATCAGACCGGATTCATGCGCGCCGATCGGGTTAAAATAGCGAAGGAGGACAACATGCAGATCGGGATTCGCTTTGGCCGCGTCCTTGAGAATCTGCTCGATCATGAACTTCGTCCAGCCGTAGGGGTTCGAGCAATGGCCGGTATCGGCGGACTCGGTGAGCGGTGCGGGCTGGTCGCCATAGACCGTCGCGGACGAGGAGAAGACGAACTCCTTGCAGCCGAATTCCTGCATGACCTCGAGCACGCTCAGCGCGGAGTCCAGATTGTTGCGGTAGTACGCCAGCGGAAGGCGAACCGACTCGCCGACGGCCTTGAGGCCTGCAAAATGGACGACGCCCGTAATGAACTGCTCCGCGAAAATGCCGCGCAGCGCCTGCTTGTCGCAGACATCGACGTTGTAAAGTGCCGGGCGTTTGCCCGTGATTTTTTCGATGCGGTCGAGAACCTTCGGCGAGCTGTTCGCGAAATTGTCCGCCAGGACAACATCTACACCCGCGTTCAGGCAGGCGACCGCCGTATGCGAACCAATAAATCCGGCGCCGCCGGTCAGTAAAATTGCCATAATAGAAACCTCCTGTATTGTGATTTCAGACGCAGTATAGCACGGTGATTTTGTAAATGCAAGGGACTCTTCCAGCGGGTTTTTGTAAAATTTCGACTTTTTCCTGCCGTACGCGGCGGCAAGCGCCGCGGCAGAAAGCCGAAAACCAAATACCTGGTCATGTCTTTGCCGGAAAAACAAAAACCCCCTTCCCAATTGGCAAATTATCCGGTATAATAAATGCTGAACCCCCATTTCGGGGAGGAGGAACAACAATGGCAAAGCTTTACTTCAAATACGGCGCAATGGGCTCGAGCAAGACCGCAACCGCCCTCATTACGAAATACAACTACGAAGAGCGCGGCATGAAGGTCTGGCTTATCAAGCCCGCGGCCGACTCGCGCGATGGGCAGTTTACGCTCAAGTCCCGCATCGGGCTTTCGTCCGAGTGCGAGGCCGTCAGCGCGGAAAAGGACATCCGCACGCTCTATCACGCGCGGGAGAAAGCTGACGTGATCATCGTCGACGAGTGCCAGTTCATGACGATGGCGCAGATCGACCAGCTGCGTGAGCTCGTCGACCGGGAGAACTTGCCCGTTCTCTGCTTCGGCCTGCGGACGGATTTTCAGACGAAGCTCTTTCCGGGAAGCCGCCGCCTTTTTGAGCTGGCGGACTCCATTACCGAGATCAAAACCATCTGCGACTGCGGCAGGAAGGCTACGACCAACGCCCGCATCAGCCCGGAGGGCTACGTCGTGACCGAGGGCGATCAGGTCTTCCTCGGCGGCAACGACAGCTATATTGCGATGTGCCATAAGTGCTATCAGGACTATATTTTGCAGCATAGAAAGGTGGAACTGCTTCATGGAAGTGAAAGAAAT
>CAKUNY010000224.1 GCA_934668605.1 uncultured Oscillospiraceae bacterium
GTCTCGCTGTAGGCGTTGTAGCCATAGCCGAGCTTGCGGCTCGAGCGGATCTTCTCGTAGACGATGGAGCCGTCGACACCCGCGTTCTCCGCGATCTGGCGGATCGGAGCCTGAAGCGCCTTGGCGATGATGGCAGCGCCGGTCTTCTCGTCGCCGGAGAGCTTTGCGACCAGCTTTTCAACTGCGGGGATCGCGTTGACAAACGCCGTGCCGCCGCCGGCAACGATGCCTTCTTCGACAGCTGCGCGCGTTGCGTTCAGCGCATCCTCGACGCGGAGCTTCTGCTCCTTCATGGCAACCTCGGTCTGTGCGCCGACCTTGATGACGGCCACGCCGCCGGACAGCTTCGCAAGACGCTC
Organism: uncultured Oscillospiraceae bacterium; assembly: GCA_934668605.1. GTDB lineage: Bacteria > Bacillota > Clostridia > Oscillospirales > Oscillospiraceae > CAG-170. Next base: position 360 of record CAKUNY010000224.1, read on the forward strand.
CTGGAGCTTTTCCTTGTCGTAATCCGAGGTGGTAATAGCGATCGTATTCTTGATCTCGGCAACACGCGCCTTGATTTCGTTCGCGTCGCCAGCGCCGTCGACGATGACGGTGTTGTCCTTCGTGACCTTGATCTGACGGGCGCGACCCAGATCAGACATCTGCACATCGGGCAGGCTCATGTTCAGCTCGCTCGAAACATACGTGCCGCCGGTGAGAACGGCGATATCCTTGAGCATTTCCTTGCGGCGGTCGCCGAAGCCCGGTGCCTTGACGCAGACGCAGTTGAAGCTGCCGCGCAGACGGTTGACGAGCAGGGTCGACAGCGCGTCGCCCTCGACGTCCTCGGCGATGATGAACAGCTTCTGGCCGCCCTTGACGATCTGCTCGAGGATGGGCAGGATCTCCTGAATGGAGGAGATCTTCTTGTCGGTGATCAGGATATACGGATCGTCGATGACAGCTTCCATCTTCTCGGTGTCGGTGACCATGTAGGGGGAGATGTAGCCGCGGTCGAACTGCATGCCCTCGACAACCTCGAGGCCGGTCTCGGCGGTCTTGGACTCTTCGATGGTGATGACGCCGGAGGCGGAAACCTTCTCCATCGCCTCGGCGATCAGCTTGCCGATGGCCTCGTCGCCGGAAGACACCGCGCCGACACGCGCGATATCGTCGCTGCCCTTGACGGCCTCGGAGTTTGCCTTGATCGTCTCAACGGCAGTCTCAACAGCCTTTTCCATGCCCTTGCGCATGATCATGGGGTTTGCGCCGGCGGAAACATTCTTGAGTCCCTCGTGGACGATCGCCTGCGCAAGCAGCGTTGCGGTCGTCGTGCCGTCGCCGGCCACGTCGTTGGTCTTGGTAGCGACCTCGCGGACGAGCTGCGCGCCCATGTTTTCAAATGCATCCTCAAGCTCGACGTCCTTTGCAATCGTGACGCCGTCGTTGGTGATCAGCGGAGCGCCGTACTTCTTGCCGAGCACAACATTGCGGCCCTTCGGACCCAGAGTAACCTTTACCGTATTGGCAAGCTGGTCAATGCCGGACAGCAGCGCCTTGCGTGCGTCCTCGCCGTAAACGATCTGTTTTGCCATAATATAATTCTTCCTTTCCTTGAAGCGTTCAATCAGTCTTAGTCAACAATTGCCAGAATGTCGGCGAGCTTGCAGATCACATAGTCTTCGCCGTCGAGCTTGATCTCCTGGCCTGCGAATTTGCCGGTAATGACCTTGTCGCCCTTCTTGACGGTCATCTTGACGTCCTCGGTGCCGGGGCCTGCGGCCACGACCTGGGACACCACGGACTTTTCCTTCGTCGCCGTGGACAAAATGATGCCCGACGCGGTCTTTTCCTCAGCTTCAAAGCTCTTGAGCAGCACATTGTCTGCCAACGGAGTCAGTTTCATAAGATTACCTCCTTGGATTATGTTCTGGCCTTGCGGCCTGATCTACGGTTTTGTCTTAGCACTCTTTGATCTTGAGTGCTAACATCTTATATAATATTCAGATTGCCGAAAAAGTCAAGGCTTTTTTTACAGAATCCTGTGACGATTTTGTGAATTCTTTCTTTTGCGTGCCTCGCGCTCCCCCGCTCCCCGAAAAAATCGCGGAAATTGAAAATTCCCGCTTGACAAATACCCTCAGGGGGTATATAGTGAAGATACCCCAAGGGGGTATTTAAAACACATCAGGAGGCACGGCATGGAAGAACGGAACTGTCCCATGTGCTCGCAGCGCAAAAAAGAGCGCTCGCCGGAGGAATATAAAAAGCTCATCAACCGCCTCAGCCGCATTGAAGGCCAGATCCGGGGCATTCGCAGCATGGTCGAAAACGGGGCGTACTGTCCCGATATCCTCGTGCAGTCGGCGGCGGCCAACGCGGCGCTCAACGCATTTAATAAGGAGCTGCTGGCAAGCCACCTGCGCTCGTGCGTGGCAAACGACATCCGCGAGGGGCACGACGAGGTGATCGACGAGCTGGTCGTCACCCTGCAAAAGCTGATGAAATAAGAAGGCAGCGCCATCAATTTTTCCGGCAATCTTCAGAAGATCGTTTGCCGAATATACTGTCATAATTTATGGCGCAGCCTTTGTAAAAAACGGGACATGCTAGAACAGAAGACGAGGTGCAAAGCATGAAACAATTCAATGTCACAGGCATGAGCTGCGCGGCGTGCTCGTCGCGTGTGGAGAAGGCGGTCAGCAAGGTGCCGGGCGTCACGAGCTGCTCGGTCAGCCTTCTGACAAACTCTATGGGCGTGGACGGAACGGCGAGCGCGCAGGAGATCATTCAGGCCGTCGAGCAGGCGGGCTACGGCGCAAGCGAAAAGGGCGCCGCCAACCAGCCGCAGCCAAGCATGCAGGACGCGGAAAAGCAGCTCGAAGATCACGAAACGCCGAAGCTCAAGCGGAGACTCTTCTGGTCCTTGGCGTTTCTTCTCGTGCTCATGTATTTTTCGATGGGGCACATGATGTGGGGCTGGCCGCTGCCGGGCTTCTACACGGACA
>CAKUNY010000225.1 GCA_934668605.1 uncultured Oscillospiraceae bacterium
GGTCTTGCTTTTGGAGGAGAGACTCAATACATATTCCGGCATGAAGAGATTAAAAGGTAAAACGAAGGTTTTAAAAAGCAAAGGAGAAAAGCAATGCTGTACGTAGGAGATTTAGTAAAAATCATAAAGATCGGCAATCCGAATTTCGGAGAGCTGGGAAGAGTAAAAGAGCTACGAAGTGCCGTGGATGATAAGTGGGCGCTAGTGCAGACAAAAGAGGATGAGGATTATTACCGGATCAGTGAGCTGGTGATGGAACAGAGACATATCCCGGTAGAGGGGGTCATGGAGGGAAAACAGCTATGAGCAGGAAGCTGCTGGTCATCCTTTCGGCTGTGATCGCCTTGCTGCTTGTGTGGATCGGGATCGGTCTTGGCGCAGCGTCAGTTGATGATCGGTCGGCAGAGTATGCAGACGGTGATACTTACTGGGTAGGAATTTACGAGGATACTGGGGATGTAGTGATCCATACCCGGCAGGAGTTCGTGACGGATGTCGGAGATGACATCCTGGTGAAAGGAGAAGCAGAATGAACAAAATATTTAGTGCCAGAGTTGCTGAAAGGCGGGATCCATATCACGGGAAATATAGGCCCTACGTTCTTCCGGAAGATGAGCTGAAGTGTTCGCTCCTGGAAGACAGGATGGACAAGGTCATTGCCTGTGCAGGATGCGGGAAGCCGGTAAAGTTCGGAGAAAGCTTTACGTCGCTGGAGATCCATACGGAATCAGGATTTGGATTTATGGTATGCCCTATGTGCATTGATCAGGAAACAGAGCGCGCCAGAGATGCAGAAGCAATGCGACAGGAGGAAGAGTAATGCTTTATATGGCAGTAACAGCAGATAAGTACGAGCTTCCCTGTTTTGTGGCTGATTCCGGGAGAGAACTCTCAAAGATCGTGGGAATTCATGAACCGTATTTCTGGGATCTTCTGCACAAAAGCAAGCCATATAAAAAACTGGGGACGATCGAAAAAGGCACAGGAATCAAATTTGAAGGATGGTGATACATATGGCAGGAGCCAAGAAGCGGAAAGAGCGGCTTTATTGCGATGAGCCGATGGCAAGATCAAAGGGCTATATTGGAGATCCCGATGATCCGAATCTTATTCCATGCAACAAGAATTGTGAGAGTTGCATATGCTGCATTGAGGTTGCTGAGGATGGTAGCCGAGAACATGTCGAAATAGGAAGATACTGATGACAAAAAAACGCCTGAAAAGAATGCGGTCTCTGATCAGTGAAGCACGGCATCTGCAGGAGATGCTTGATCAGCCGGCAAAGACAACTGAATATGTGGGAGATACTGCAAAGGATTATCGGACAGGCAAGCCCCACAGCATTACGATCACAGGCTATGGCCAGCAGGATTATCCGGAGCTGAAAGAGCGATACTACCAGAAGCTTCGGGATATCCAGCAGGAGATCGCATTTTTGGAAAGCTTCCTGGATCAGATCACGGATCCGCAGACCAGGGATATACTCAGACTGTATTATGTGAATGGGATGACTCAGGAGCAGATCGCGGAGGAGCTAGGATATACGAGGTCGGCTATAGGAATGAAAGTTAAAAAGTTTTGGGATAATGAATCTGGATATTAGAATTGTTATATGATATATTGAAAGGAGAAATTGATGCGTGAGAAAGATGAGGTGAAAATTATGAAGCTTAAAGATATGCAGGAATTATTATGCCAAGAATATGAGATTGTGGAAACTACAGATATCCCACATGGGCATAAAATAGCATTGCAGAATGGGGCGATCGTCAATGTTTTTGCAACAGGGAAGTATAATGTACAGGGAAAACAAAAAGAAATTGTAGAGGAGTATATTGAGCGGAATGCTACAGATCAACAAAAATCTGAGCGGAGGCAGCGACCAATCCCTAAAAAAGTTTTTGTAGTATATGGTCATGATGAGACGGCCAGGGATGAATTAGAACTCGTATTAAGACGATGGGGGTTAGAGCCGGTTATTTTAGATCAAATGCCATCAGGGGGTCAAACGATAATTGAAAAACTAGAAACATATTCCAAAGATGTAAAATATGGAATTATTCTTGCAACTCCTGATGATGAAGGGTATAAAAGAGGGGCGCCTGATGAAAAAATGTATCGCTGCAGACAGAATGTTGTTCTTGAAATGGGAATGCTTTTAGCTAAACTTGGTAGGGATAATGTTGCGATTTTACAGAAAAATCCAAGTCAAACAGAACGTCCATCAGATATACAGGGATTGGTATATCTTCCATTTGAAGAAAAGATAAGTGAAATTTCACAGCTTTTAGCTAGAGAAATTGAGCCAAAGTTGAAAATTACAATTGCAGCATCACAATTGTAATAATTTCAAATAAAGGAGTATATTTGACAGAATTGACAAAATAGACGTGTTATAATTGTATCGTGGAAAAATTCCATAATGACACTTTTGGCAGGTTTATGACATAATCTCCTTCCGGAAAGCTCCCTTGATGGGAGTTTTTTGGTTGTTAAAATTTATAAAAAGGTGTAGTATATAAGCACAAAGGAGATGATAAAAAAATGGATGAAGCATGGATAGGATTTGCGGGAGCAGTTATAGGAGGGCTCTTAACCCTATTGGGCGTGTTTTTTACTATTAGGTATTATAAAAAGCAAGAAAAACGTCAGTACCAAAAAGAAATAGAGACACAGAGCGAGGCTATTTATTGGTTTTTTAAAGCAAAATTAGATTTAATGAATGATTGGAATAAGATGTTTCAGCATGCAGAAAAAATCAAAATGCATGTTGTACCATCGGGAGAGCTAGTGTCAAATGGAGATACTGTTTTTCTTTTTGAACGATTGCGATATATGACTGAATGGTTAGAAG
>CAKUNY010000226.1 GCA_934668605.1 uncultured Oscillospiraceae bacterium
AGCCTGCGCTCTTCGAGCGCAGGCTTTTTGCTTGTTGTGTTATTCCTGAGTAATCGCTTCGTTCGGGCACTCTGCTGCGCAGGTACCGCATTCCACGCACTGATCGGCGTCGATGACGTACTTGCCGTCGCCTTCGGAAATGATGCCGAGGGGACATGCGTCAGCGCAGGTACCGCAGTTGACACAGTTGTCGCCAATAACATAAGCCATAGTATTGCACCTCCATTTTTTTATGCGCTCTCATCATAACACATTTTTCTGAAAATGCAAATGATAATTCTGTGAACATTGTGAAAAAAGCTGTAAATTTATTTTCTGGTCGTATAAATCTGAAAATCCACGGCGAAACTTCCAGCAGAAAGGACGTGAGGCTGTGAAAAAACAGGAATTATCTGGAAGACTCCGGACGCTCGTCGTGCAGGCCGGGCGCTTTGCCCGGGAATTCGGCCACAGCTACGTGGGAACCGAGCATCTGCTGCTCGCTATCTCGGAAGAATCCGGCGGCGCGGGGAGAGTCCTGCGTGCGGTCGGGATGGAGGAGCCGTGCCTGCGCTCGATGGTTCTGGCAGGCGCGGGCGTCGGGAGCAGGACGCTCTTTCTGCCGCAGGGACTTTCGCCCAGAGCGCGCCGCGCGGTGCATCAGGCGGGCGTGGAAGCGGCCAGATTGCACGCGCCAAACGTCACGCCGGAGCATCTGCTGCTGGCACTTTTGCGGGACGACGGCTGTACGGCGTGCCGGATCTTGCAGGAAAACGGCGCGGAGCTCGATTGTATGTTCACAGAAACCTATGGAGCGCTGCATACGCAGGAGCGGCCGCAGCAGGGGAGGCAGATCAGTGTGAGACTGTTGGAGCAATATTGCGAGAATATGATCGAAAAAGCGGCGGGCATGGAGCCCGTCATCGGAAGAGAGCGGGAGCTTTGTGAGGTCGAGCAGATCCTCTGCCGCAAAAATAAAAATAATCCCGCGCTCATCGGAGAGCCCGGCGTGGGGAAGACCGCGATCGTCGAGGCTTTGGCGCAGCGTCTTGCCTCCGGGCAGGCGCCGCAGGGGCTCCTTGGGAAGAAGCTTTACCGGCTCGATATGGCGAGCGTTCTGGCGGGCACCAAATACCGCGGCGAATTTGAAGAGCGCATCCGGGACATTCTGGCGGAAATTCGCCGGGCGGGAAACCTGATCCTGTTTGTCGACGAGATGCACACGATTGTGGGCGCCGGCAGCGCCGAGGGCGCGATCGACGCGGCGAATCTTTTAAAGCCCGCTCTGGGGCGCGGCGAGGTGCAGATCATCGGCGCGACGACGCTCGAAGAGTACCGCAAGTACATTGAAAAGGACGCGGCCTTGGAGCGGCGGTTCCGGCAGGTTCTCGTGCGCGAGCCGACAAAAGAGCAGACGCTCGATATCCTGCGCGGCCTTCGCCCGGGGCTCGAGCGGCACCACCGCATCCGCATCTCGGACGAGGCGATGTCCGCGGCGGTCGAGCTTTCGTGCCGGTATCTGGCTGACCGGTTTCTGCCGGACAAGGCGGTCGATTTGGTAGACGAAGCGGCAGCCTCCGTGTGGCTGACGGGCGGAAATCCCGATTCGCGGCTGGAAGAAAAAAAGCGCCGTCTTTCGCAGGAGCTCGAGCAGGCCGTGCGCGACGGTGCGTATGAGCACGCGGCGGCGCTTCGCGACCGATTGCAGGAACTGGTGCGCCGCCAGGCAGAGTCTACCCGCGCGCAGCGGATGCTGCTGGTCACGCGCGAGGATGTGGCAAACGTCGTCTCCCAGCGCACGGGGATCCCGGTAGGAACGCTCAGCCAGACGGAAAAGGAGCGGCTTTTGTGCCTAGAGGAGCAGCTGCATGCGCGCGTTGTCGGGCAGGACGCGGCAGTCCGGGCGGTCTGCCGGGCGGTGCGGCGGGGAAGAAGCGGCATGGCGGACGAGGAGCGGCCGGCTGCCTCCATGCTCTTTGCAGGGCCAACGGGCGTCGGCAAAACCGAGCTCTGCAAGGCGCTGGCGGACGTTGTATACGCAAGCGCGGACAGCCTCATCCGCATCGATATGAGCGAGTACATGGAGCCCGGCTCCGTGACCCGGCTCATCGGCGCGCCTCCGGGGTACGTCGGCCACGGAGAGGCGGGCGCGCTGACGGAAAAGGTGCGAAGAAGACCCTACTGCGTCGTGCTGCTGGATGAAATTGAAAAGGCGCACCGCGATGTGCGAAATTTACTTTTGCAGGTCATGGACGACGGCGTGCTCACGGATGCTATGGGGCGCACGGTCAGCTTCAAAAACGCCATTGTCGTCATGACCTCGAACGCGGGAAGCGGCGAGGACCAGAAGGGCGGGCTCGGCTTTTTGCCGCAGGGAGAAACGGCGCGCTTTACATTGGCGCTGCGGCAGCTGTTCAGCCCGGAGTTTTTAGGGCGCATCGACTGTGTGGCGTGCTTTGAAAAGCTGGGGCCTGCGGAGCTTACGCAGATCGCGAAGCGGCAGCTGGAGGCGCTCTCAAAGCGGGCAAAATCGCGCGGGCTAACGCTCGAGATCGCCCCCGGCGCGGCGGAGGAAATCGCCCGGCAGGCGATGGAAAAACCGGGCGGTGCGCGCAATATCCGGCATTTGCTCCAGACGCTGGTGCAGACACCGCTCTCCGACGCGCTGCTCTCCGGGACGCCTCCGAAAGCGCTTCAGATTTTGGCGCGCGAGGGGAAAATTGTCGTATCGGTGACGGATGGTGACAGAGCGGAAACAGGAGAATAGAACATCTGTTCAAAAATTGCGAAATTGCCGAAAAGGGGTTAAATTTTGTAAATATTTTCTCCGGACGATTTTGAAAAAAGGGGTTGCATTTTATGTTAACGACC
>CAKUNY010000227.1 GCA_934668605.1 uncultured Oscillospiraceae bacterium
CCCATAACATACTGACAAAAAACCAAACCATCAATAATTCCCCTCTTCCATTGAATAACTCCCTGTTCTGAATGTAATACATAAATAACCACGCAAGTCCGACCACTATGATGATTCCTTCAAGTGTCAATCCATATCGCCTTCTTTTGTGAAAAATACAAATATTACGTTCACTTCTCCATCACATATCCGCACTTCGGACATTGATAAGTTACTTTCTTTTTTCCTAATGCTCCCGCAGCAATGCCGATGGGACCAGCTATAACAGCACCGAGGACCGCTTTCCCACCGCTGAATCCACCCTGCCTTTCGCTGATTGCTTTCATAACTCCGCAGCACTTAGGACACATCTCAATAGTTGATGACATTTTGGATTCTCCTTTCTCTACTTATATTTGGTTATTATATGGTGAGTTGTACATATCTTCATAAAATTGGTCAAGTTCCTCGCCAGAAGTATCCGGTGTGGAATCTGGTTTACTTTTAACTTCCGAAATTGTCTTTTTATGCAATTTAGTATTTATTTTTAATTTAAGACGTCGTAAGCTTGAGCTTATTGTTTCTGACCACAGAAAGTGTCCAATCCTTATCAGGAAATACATGGCAAGAATAATACCAGCAAAAATGAGCACATATTTTATTGCCCTTATCGCTTGGATAATAAGTACCTCTACTATTAAAAAAAGCGTTGATAGAATCATAGTTACATCTCCATTCTGGGGCTATTTAAGGACATCTCTCCTAATAAATTTATTATATCATGTCGTCTTAAACGCGTCAATATAGCTTATTGCAATATTTTGTTTTCTTTTGTTTTTGGATAAACTATCCATATATCCATAAAGGTGGGTAGTTTATTATGGAACACATTTTTGACAACTCCGAGCGTATGGAAAATCTCTCCTATGCCATTGGTTACTATCGAAGAGCAAAGGGTCTGTCCCAAGAACAGCTTGCCGAAATGCTTGACATCAGCCGTCAGCACCTTGCATCGGTCGAAGCACCGAGAATGAACCGTGGTATTTCCTTGGAACTGCTGTTTAACATTGCGACTGTCCTTGAAATTGAGCCATATCTGCTTCTAAAATTTAAACTGGAAAAATGAAATTGCCCTATCGTCTGTGAAAGGCGATAAGGCAATTTTTTGTTTTATCAACTTCAGAGCCATCGAAAAAGCAAAGCGCCCATCCCCTACATCACGTAGAGGACGAGCGCTGTGTTTATTCTTATGAGATTTCGGAAAACCTCTGCGATGCCATGATTTCATCATATCGCTTGATGTAGGCATTGGCTTTTTCTTCGACCAATGCTTCAACGTATTGCTCGAACTCCTCCTGTGTCACGCCCTCTTTGCGGGCATAGAACGCATCGTAGCACTCCCAACAGAAGAATCCGTTGTCCAAAAGCTCTTTCAATACGTCGAGGTAGATGCAGCTCTCATGCAGGAAGATTTCTGTTCCATAGAGCTTTCCACCCTCGGCTTTGATAACGGCTTTCTGGTACGCTTTCATTATCGCGTCAACCTCCGCCTTATTTTCCACATGATGCCCCATTGCGTTGCGGGTATGGTTCCGTATCTCTTTTTCCGTGTCAAAATACCGCCTCATATGCAGTTTTTTGATGACTTCACGAAGCTCTGTGAACTTTTGAACTACTGTTTCAGTGGAGAAACATTCTCCTGAATGAACACATTCGTGCAGAATTATTTCATAAATATCTGTGGTTTCATTCTCCCAGTAGCGTTGATTCAAGGATAAAGTTATTCTTGGTACAGAGGATTTCACATCTTTGGATAGGTTTAGTCCATATTTGTTCAGTAATTCCTGTTTGATGAGCCGATGAAAATTTTCATCATGTTCTTCGGAATTGCTTGCTGATACACAGCTATTTGTTGCGCGAAGTCCTATCTTGCGGATATAGTTTTTCTTCTTATCCCATGTGAAATGCAGTCTGAAGCTTATCGAAAACTCTGGATAGTCGCTGTAATGCGTTTCGTTGATTTCATCGACCAATTCCTGATACGCTTCAAGATGTGGGTATCGCTGGTAGATAAGCTCTGAAACGTAATCTTCAAATTCGGTGTGGGACAGGCCCTCTGGCTTCATAAGCTTCAGGTGAGAAGAGATAGCTACGTCCTTAACGCTGATTTGAAGATTATCTGGTATCGCTGCATCTTTTCTTCTGGTGCAGTTCTTCGTCGAAAACTCCCCGATACCCTCCTGCTCACAATAGGCAAGGAGCTCCTGCTCGTTGTCGTAGTAATAACGGTAAGTCTTGGCGTAATTGTTCTTCTCATACCTGCTGCCGAAGCGGTATTTTTCGCTCTCAGGGCTGATAAGACCGATTTTGCACATGAACTTGATGAGGTTGGAGGCGTTGGCCGGCGAACCGGTGATGGCAAGCATGTGCTTATTGGTCGTAGGAATAGGCATAACCGTACAGCCCTCGGCTGCTCGGATGTTGCGCTCGTACTTCACAAAGGCAAGGACTTTGGAGAGCTGTTCCCTCTGCGATTTCTTCGACCTGTTCTTGGGAATCTGGAACGGCGGCAAGGTGTAGCCCTCACAGCGAGCGGGCTTCCAATCGCGGTCCTGTGCGGGGAATTTTTCCTTTTGCTCCTATTCGTGCAGGATGATTCTGTTATAAATGCTGATAATATCCATTGATTTAACTCCTTTTTCTAAGAATTTAAAGATATCATAACGGCCTTGCCGATAACGACAAGACCGTTTAAAAATAGGTTTTATGCACCTAACAAAGCTTGTTCCATGTCCGTCACCGCAGCATCATCTTCGTTCGTCATTCATATT